>CBFIDS010000135.1:0-48735 GCA_965661435.1 Roseivirga sp. | reverse complement strand
TTTTAAATAAGGAAAGAAATAAACTCCTAATTTATGTTAAGATTTGGTTAATCGAAGATTGAGATTCATAGCGAATTCATAATGCCTAACCAACAATGTCGACAATCTCTAGAATATATATTTGTCGGAAATTAAGTGTGTGACTTAAATCATACATCAACTTATTCTAAACTATCTATTAAAAAAATCTTCGATGAAAAATTTAGTTCTTAAATTCTTTTTGTCATTAGTGATTTTGCTATCGGCAAAAGTAGCTTTTGGTCAAGGTACGACTACTTCTTCTCTGAACGGAAGAATTACAGACGTGAATGGAGAGACACTTCCTGGTGCTACTGTTGTTGCAGTTCACACTCCGAGTGGATCTAAGTATGGTAATATTACCAATGCTGATGGATTTTATAGAATTCCTAATATGAGGGTCGGTGGTCCTTATACAGTAACGGTAACCTTTGTTGGATATGAGGAATTCAAGAAAGAAAATATTTTCTTAACCCTAGGTCAGGCATTCAAACTTGATGTAACATTGTCAGAGACTTCACTGTCCTTAGGAGAGGTTGAAGTTGTTGCGTCAAGAAATGATGTTTTTGACGGAAATAGGACTGGGGCAGAGACTGTCATTGGAATCGAGCAGATAAACTCTACACCTACTGTGGCTCGGGCAATTGGAGATTTTGCAAGATTCACGCCTCAGGCAACTTTAGAAGAGGGAAATGATGGTTTCTCTATTTCAATAGGTGGTCAGAATAACAGATACAACGCTATCTACATTGATGGTGCCGTGAATAATGATGTATTTGGTTTAGCAGGCTCGGGTACCAATGGAGGTCAAACAGGAGTTTCTCCTATTTCTGTAGATGCCATAGAGCAATTCCAAATTTCTGTAGCTCCATTCGATGTTAGACAGTCAGGTTTTGCTGGTGGTTCAATCAATGCTGTTACTCGTTCAGGTTCTAATGAATTTGAAGGATCGGTATACAATTTCTGGAGAAATGAGAATGTAGCTGGCAGAACTCCAACTGACGTTGAGGGAACTGAAAGAGAAAGATTAGCAGAATTTTCGGCAAGGACTACAGGTTTCAGATTGGGTGGGCCAATTATTAAAGACAAATTATTCTTTTTTGTAAATACTGAAATTCAGAGAGATGAGACACCTCAGCCTTTTGATTTTGGCACATATGAAGGTGATGCAACTCAAGCCGATTTAACTGCTCTTAGAAATTACCTTGGAACTTTCAATTATGATCCAGGTACCATAGACGGTAATCCAGTAGTGCTAAACTCGGATAAAGTTACCGCTAAGATTGACTACAATATCAATCAAAATCATAAGATCTCAGCAAGGTATGGGTATGTACTTGCCGATAATATTGAAGGTGTAAGGTCAAATACCCGAACCCTGAATTTTTATAACAGGTCTGAAGCATTCCTCGCTAAGACGAACTCTATATCAGCAGAGTGGTTTGGTACTTTTGGGCCAAATATTTCGAACAAACTAACCGTTGGCGCTGTGCTTCAAAGAGATGATAGAGATCCTTTAGTAGATTTCCCAACAGTTAATATCAGAGATGGAAGAGGTTTTATAAGATTAGGAGCTGAAGAATTTTCAACTGCTAACTTATTAAACCAAGACGTTATTACTATTAACAATAATTTGGAGTGGTATAAAGGAAGACACACATTTACTGCTGGTGTAAATGCCGAGTTCTATGCGGTAGAAAACTTATTTATTGCACAAAACTATGGTAGATACTTATTTAATAGTATTAATGATTTTGTTACTAATCAACCGGCCATTGATTATTTCAGGCTATTATCTAACAGGGACGATATTACGGGCGATGGATCTTCAGCAGCAGCAACATTCAACTCTTCATTGTTTGCACTTTACTTCCAAGATGAATATCAAGTGAATAATGATTTGAAACTGACCTACGGATTAAGAGTGGATAGGCCGTCTTTTGATGATACTCCTACAAATGACGTATTCAACAGTCAGCCGCTACAAGAATTATCCGCAGTTTGGGATACTCAAGGAGCTAGGATCGGAGAATTCATTAATACCTATTGGGCCTTTGCACCAAGAGCTGGGTTTAACTGGGACATTAATGGTGATAGATCTCTGCAACTCAGAGGAGGGGCTGGTATATTTACTTCGCGTATTCCTTTAGTTTGGCCAGGTGGAGCTTATAATAACAATGGCTTTAATTTAGCTTCAATCGATGAAAGGGGCTTTGATGGTTTATTTGTCCCAGATCCTTTTAATCAGCCTGGGCAAAGATCTAATACTATTCAATCAGGTAATATCGATTTATTCTCTTCTGATTTTAAAATCCCTCAAGTTGCTAAGTTCAACCTAGCCGTAGATAAAAGACTCTCGAATGGTTTTGTATGGAGTATTGAAGGATTATATACTAAAACAATTCAAGGGATAGCAGTACAAAACATCAATATCCAAAGAGATCCTGAGTTCAACCTTACTGGAACAGGTGATAATAGAGGGTATTGGAACAGAAGAAATGAGGTTGTTCAATCTCAGAATTACGGAAGAATTTCCTTGACATCAAATACAACAGAAGGTTATGCATACAATCTCTCAACTACATTAACAATGCCTCAGACTAATGGAATTCAGGGTAGTGTCACTTACGCCTATGGTGATTCTTGGTCGGTATTTGATGGTACATCTTCTCAGAATTCTTCACAATGGAGAGGTCTCCATTCTGTAAATTCAAGAAATACTGATCAGTCTTTGCAAAGATCAGATTTTGCCCAAGGTCATAGAATAATTGCGCAAGCATCTTACAGAAAAGAGTGGAATGACAATTTGGCTACGCAGATCGGATTGGTTTATGAAGGGCAATCAGGTAGACCTTTCTCTTACGTTTATGGAAATGGTGATGACCTTTTAGGTGAAGATTCTAGAAATAGAACGCTTATCTACGTACCTAGAAATGAAAATGACATTGTGCTAATAGATGATGCCAATGCTGGAACAGCGGCTCAACAATGGGCTGCATTGGATTCTTATATCTCTAACGATTCTTATCTGAGCACAAGAAGGGGAGACTATGTAGAAAGAAATCAATCTAGGTCACCATTCATTGGTGTTCTCGATTTGAGGTTTCTTCAAGATTTCTCAATCAACGCTGGTGGAAAGAAACAAACTTTCCAGTTCACTGTGGATATAATGAATTTTTCTAACATGATTAATAAGGATTGGGGTAGAAGATATTTCGTTCCATCTAGTTATAGCTTGATCAATTTTGAAGGTTTTGCAGCCAATGGCACAACTCCACAATTCACTTTTGACGGAGTTACTGATAATGACCCTTCTGCTAATAATATTGACGATTCAGGTCTGATTAGTTCAAGATGGCAAGCACAATTAGGTATTAGATACATATTCGGTAACTAATATTTATTCCGAAAAAGATAAAAAGCCTCTTTGCCTAGCATCGGGGCTTTTTTTTGTTCGAATCTACTAAAGGTTGAACTATATTGATAGAAACCCGTTATTTTGGGACTCGAGATATGTTGTACTATAAGTCATATGAGCACGAGACATCAAATGAATGGGTAACCTTTGTCCATGGGGCAGGAGGAAGTTCTTCTATTTGGTTCAAGCAGATCAAGTCGTTTAAGGAGTATTACAATGTACTGTTGATCGACTTGAGAGGGCATGGAAAGTCTCAAGAGATGTTCAAAAGATACTTTACCAATGAGTACAATTTTGAGAATATCTCCAAGGATATTATCGAAGTCATGGATCATGCAGGGATCAAAAGTTCACACTTTGTAGGTATTTCACTTGGAACTATTCTGATCCGAACAATTGCTGAAGTTGCTCCTGAAAGAGTGAATTCACTAATAATGGGGGGTGCCGTTACGAGATTGAATTTACGCTCGAAATTCCTTGTAGCCGTAGGTAACGCAACCAAAAAGTTTATTCCTTATATGTGGCTGTATAAATTATTCGCATGGATTATTATGCCACGAAAAAGGAACCAAGAATCAAGAATTCTTTTTGCAGAACAGGCAAAACAGCTTTGTCAGACCGAATTTATTAGATGGTTTAATTTGACTTATAAATTGAATCCACTTTTGAGATACTTCAACGAGAAAGATACTCATCTACCAACGCTTTACTTGATGGGAGATGAGGATTATATGTTCCTACCACAAGTGGTGGAATTGGTTAAAAAGCACTCTAATTCTTTCTTGAATGTCATTCCTGATTGCGGACATGTTTGCAATGTGGAACAGCCTGAATCCTTCAACAACTTAGCCATCAACTTCATCGATTCTAATAGTTAATCGAACACTCAGATGAGTATTCTGAATAATGTTTGCTTTGAAATTAAGTCGCTGTTTCTTCTTTTTCTATAATCGGAAGAAGATCAATTTGGATTGATTCTGAGGATGGTTAGAAAATTTTTTCAAACGAAAGGAGCTTAAATTTGTTATATTAATGTCTATGCAACTTACCAAAAGTAAGATTCAGTTATCATTTATATTATCCATTTTAGTCCTAATCATAGCTTCTTGTTCGAGTAATAACAATGAGTCTGGGGATAGTTCAAATCAAAATAAATTAAGTGAACCAGTATATTTTGACCTAGACAAAATTAAGGAAAGGGGAAGCTTAATAGCTGTTGTTGATAATTCAACCACAGGCTATTTTATCTATCGAGGAAGGCCGATGGGCTATGAGTATGAATTACTCACACGTCTAGCAAAGGAACTTGAAGTTGAATTAAAAGTTGAGCTTGTTTCAAATATGGAAAGGGCTTTCGAAATGCTTAATTCTGGTAAGGCTGATTTAATGGCTTATCATTTGACTATTACCAAAGAGAGGAGTCAAAGAGTCGCTTTTTCTGTGCCGCATAATAATGTTAGACAAGTGTTAGTCCAGCGGAAGCCAGACAATTGGAGAAATCTAAAATTACATCAGATAGATACGTCAGTTATTAGGAACCCGATAGATCTGGGAGGCAAGACTGTTTATACTAGAAAAGGTTCATCTTTCGCTGACAGACTAAATAATCTTTCAGAGGAGATAGGCCAAGAGATTGATATAGTTGAGGTTGAAGGAAATGTAGATACCGAAGGTTTAATAAGACAAGTTGCGAGAGGAGAAATTGAATACACTGTGGCAGATGAAGATGTGGCAATGATCAATCGAACCTATAATCCTATTCTAGATATTGCAACGGATATTAGCTTCCCCCAACAGATCGCTTGGGCTATGAGAAAGAATTCTACCGTTTTAAAAAACACGGTTGATGAATGGCTTACAGAAATGAAGCGACATCCTGATTTTTATGTCATTTATAACAAGTATTTTAAAAGTAGCAAGACTCAGCGTTTAAGGGCGAGCAGTGATTTCTCATCGATCAATCAGGGGAGAATCTCACCTTATGATGAACTGATAATAGAAGGTGCTAAAGAGTTAGAAATAGACTGGCTACTTCTAGCATCTATCATTTTTCAGGAATCTAAATTCGACCCCGAAGTTGAATCATGGGCCGGAGCTAAAGGGTTAATGCAACTAACCAATATTGTGATTGAAGAGTACGATGTGGATGATGTTTTTGATCCAGAAGATAACATTCGGGCAGGTGTTCAACATTTAGCTTGGCTTATGGATTATTGGGCAGGTGAGTTTGAAAGTACAGAGGAGCAGATCAAGTTTACTTTAGCCGCCTATAATGTTGGCCAAGGCCACGTTAGAGATGCCATGAGGTTAGCTGAAAAGTATGATGAGGACTCTCATGACTGGGAGGTTATTGCGAAATATCTATTGCTCAAATCTCAGTCCGAATATTATAATGATGAGGTTGTTCAATTCGGATATTGCCGCGGTACCGAACCCGTGAATTATATCAAACAGATAATGAATCGTTATGAACAATATCAGTTGTTCTTCTCTGATAAAGAGAGGTCTGTCAATGATTCCACTATAATAATAGAAGCCGCCTTAGTCCATTAATTGATCTACCAGTTTAGCAGAAGATAGACAAAGGGGGATTCCTCCTCCTGGATGAACACTTCCTCCACAGAAATACAAATGCTTAATATTAGAAGAGAAATTTGGATGCCTGAGAAATGCAGCAAATTTATTGTTTGAGCTATTTCCATAAAGAGCGCCTGCTACGCTACTAGTTTTACTCTCGATGGTTCGGGGGTCCAATACTTCTTCAACTTCTATAAGATCTTCAATAGACTCACCCAGTTCCTTTGTCAGTTTGTCAAGGATGAATACTCTAGCCTCTTTTATAAGCTGGTCCCAATCTTGACCTTGGTTGTTTGGCACATTGATCATTGTAAACCAATTTTGACAGCCATCTGGTGCATCCGAAGGATTTTTGGTTGAAGTGATATTGATGTAAACAGTGGGGTCCTTATAGATGCTTCCTTTTTTGAAGATATGATCAAACTCCTCCTTGTATTCTGTAGAGAAGAAAATGTTGTGAAGCCCAAGTTGTTTGAATTCCTTTTTGATCCCCCAATAAAAAATAAGTGCAGAGCTAGATTTTGGTTGGTTTAGTAGCTTTTTAGGCTGCTTTTGATCCTTCAATATGGTTTTGTAGGCAGCCACCATGTCCATATTGCAAACTACTCGATCTGATTTATGAAATCCCATTTGGGTTTCGACCCCCTTCGCTTTTCCTTTATGAACAACAATGTTTTTCACAGGGGTGTCGAAGTAAAAGTTAACACCTATTTTTTTTGCAAGCTCATAAAGTGATTGGGTAATACGATACATTCCCCCTTTAGGAAAGAAAGCACCAATTCCGAATTCTAAATGTGGAATGATATTTAAAGTAGCTGGAGTTTGGTAAGGGTCAGAACCATTATAAGTGGCATATCTATTAAATATCTGAACTGACTTTGGGTTCTTGAATGTCTTTTCATTTGCCTGATTCATGGTCTTGTTGAACTCAAATTTGTTAATCTTTGAGAATGCTGAAAGCGCCTTTGTACTTAACCATGTCCCAGCTTTATGCAGGCTTTTTTCAATAAATAAAGGTGATAGTTTATTATAAAGTACAGCGCTATTATCTAAAAAGCCTAGAATATTCTCTTTAGGTTCGTCTAGTTTTTCTCTGAACTCCTCAACGAGTTTTTCTCTATCTGACCAAGCGGTTAATTTGGTGCCATCCGAATAAAAATAGCGACAAGTCTCCTCTAACCTGATATATTCAAAATGATCTTTTGATTGAAAACCGCATTCTTCAAAGAGTTCTTCTACTAAATGAGGTAATGTAAATAATGATGGACCTGCATCGAAGCGATAACCACCTTTATTAAATTCAGAAAGTTTCCCGCCGGGGTATTCATTGGACTCAAATACAGAAACGATGTATCCCCTATTAGCAAGTCGAATTGATGTCGCTATACCAGCAATTCCCGAACCTATTACTATAGCAGTCTTTCTCATACAAAAGTTTAAATTTTACATTGAGGGCTTCTTTTAAAACCCATAGAATTGGCAGAGGTTTCTAATTATCAAACGATGTAAAGTCTTTATTTTTCAATTATGAGCATCTCACTAATTAAATCAGGCTAAAGCATATAGCTTAGAAGTAAGTTAAATATCCAGTTGAGATACAATTGCTTCTAAATCCATTACTTCCCAATTGGACTCAATTTGAGGGTCGCTCATTACTTTGTCCATGATCTCTTGTTGTTTGTTTCCAATGGTCAGAGCTTCAGAATAGGAGTATTCGCTAAAGGTTACCATGGAATATAAAGGAATCCATTTTTCAGGATATTTCTGATGAAGTTTTCTCTCAATAGTTTTTTGAAGTAGAAATCTGGGGTCGGCTACTTTATCTCTCATTTCTATGAAATTGTAAAGTGCTAGATCTGCTATTGCCTCTGCATCTGGTTTTCTTCTTTCCTGATAATACCTTAATGCATCTTGACTCAAACCTCCTTTATCTTCCACAATTTGGTCAAGAACAAGGCAGTCTTCAAAACCTGCATTCATCCCTTGTCCATAGAATGGTACAATGGCATGCGCAGCATCTCCTATCAGAAGTGTATTGTCTTTTGCCCAGGGAAAACATCTCACAGTGACTAAACCTGATGTAGGATTGCTTCTAAAATCGTGTTTTAAGTCGGGCATTAGTTCCAAGGCGTCTGGAAACTGTGATTTAAAGAAGTATTCAATGTCTTCCTCAGTATTAAGCTTTTCGAAGCTCGGATCACCGTCAAATGGAAGAAAAAGGGTAACAGTAAAACTCTTATCCAAATTAGGTAAAGCAATCAGCATATACTTCCCTCTGGGCCAAATATGAAGTGCATTTGGTTCCATCGCGAAATCTCCAGTGTCTGTAGCTGGAATGGTCAGTTCCTTATAACCGGCTGTAATGTAATGTTGCTCATAGTTGAATCTTGGAGTTTTGAGTAGGGCATTTCTTACTGCACTAAAAGCACCGTCTGCTGCTAGTATAAATGAGGAGGATTCGCTAATACTCTGGCGTTTGGTAACGAAGTAAGCTTGTGTCTTTTGATCGTCAATACCCAAGCATTTATGGTTGAAGTTGATCTGGACACCGGCATCCTCAGCTTCCTTCAGTAATAATTTATTTAGCCCCGATCGCGATACGGAATTAATGAATTGGCCTTCTTTTCCGTAAGGTTGAAAGTTGGTGTTTCCTTCAAGGTCATGAACCATTCGACCCTTCATTGGTATGCAGAGGTCGTCAACCTTCTTTCTGATACCGACCTTATCTAGGGCTTTCAATCCTCTATGGCTTAAGGCTAAATTAATGGACCTTCCCCCTTCGAAATATCTGTTTCTTGGATCTGAACGCCCTTCGAATGTAGTTACCGCATAACCTTTCTTTGCCATAAATATGGAAAGCAGTGATCCTACTAATCCGGCTCCTATGATGGTAACTTTTTCTTTCATAGCTTAAAAAATGGAAGCTGATTTTATTGAAATTTATTGATTGCTTCTTTCAATAATCTACCAAAATGATAAACATCTTCGAATGAGTTATACATCGGTGCTGGTGCAATCCTAATTACATTTGGCTCTCTCCAGTCGCCAATAACACCGTTTTCAACTAAATAATCGAACATCTCTTTTCCTTTCTTATGGAAGAAAATAGATAATTGTGCTCCTCTTTCTTCTGGGTTTCTTGGTGTAATGATCTCAAAAATCTGGTCTTCACCAGAAAGGTCATCTATGATAAATTCTAAGTAACCAGTAAGTTGTAAACTCTTTGATCTCAATGAAGCCATTCCCACTTCTTCAAAGATCTCAAGCGAAGCTAAATGAGCTGCAGTAGCCAAAACGTTGCTATTGCTCAATTGCCATCCGTCTGCACCAGGCATAGGCTTAAAACCTTTCTCCATTAAGAATCTCTTTCCTTCATCATGTCCCCACCATCCGGCAAATCTAGGTATTGATTCATCTTCAGCGAAACGCTCATGTATGTAGACACCGCTGACATTCCCCGGTCCTGAATTCATATATTTGTAGGAACACCAAGTAGCAAAATCTATATTCCAATCATGAAGGTTTAGTGGTACATTTCCTGCTGCATGCGCAAGGTCAAAACCCACAAATGCATCTACTTCATGACCGGCTTTGGTAATAGCCTCCATATCAAAGAGTTGACCAGTATAATATTGTAACCCTCCAATTAAAACCAATGCGAGTTCATCACCCACCTCATGAATTTTAGCGACAATATCTTCCGTTCTTAGTGTCTGTTCACCAGTCCTTGGAGTCAATTCTATTAAAGTTTCATTAGGGTCTAATCCATGAAATTTCAATTGACTTTCGAACATGTATTGATCTGAAGGAAAAGCACCTGCCTCGCAAATGATCTTGTTTCTCTCTTTTGAAGGGCGGTAAAACGAAACCATAAGTAAATGCAAATTGACCGTTAGGTTATTCATGCATACTACCTCTATTGGTTTTGTTCCAAGTATATTGGATAAAGCAGTTTTGCTGGCTTCATGGAATTTTAACCATGGCCTTTTTTTAGGTACAAAATGACCTTCAACACCGTACTCTCTCCATTTTTTCAACTCTTCTTCAATGAAGCTTTGAGTTCTTTTAGGTTGAAGACCCAGAGAATTTCCAGTGAAGTAGTAAGCGTCTCTTCCATTGATTTGGGGGAAATGGAATTCATTCCTCCAATTTCTTAATGGATCTGCTTGATCCATTTTTTGTGCAAAATCAATTGAATTGTTGTATTTCATGTAAATAATTTCAGTTGATTATAACTGGGTAATGAGTATTCATGTTTCAGCAGCCACTCTTTTCGTGCAAGTCCTCCTGCATATCCAGTGAGACTACCATCTGAACCTATAATTCGGTGGCAAGGAATGATGATAGCTATAGGGTTTTTACCATTAGCCGTACCTACGGCTCGAATTTTTTTCTTGTCTCCCAGTTGAATTGCTTGCTGAGAATAGGTGGAAGTCGATCCAAAAGGTATGTTTAGTAATTCATTCCAAACTTGTTTTTGAAATTCTGTACCTTCTGGTTTTATCTCAAGTTCAAATGATTTTCTCTTCCCATCAAAGTACTGTTGAAGTTGAAGTTTACAATCACGAACCGGAAGGGGTAGTTCGCCATCGGTAGATCGTTCACCTTTATTTGTGAACGATACCATTTTGATCGCTGAATCATCACCAACAATCTTGATCTTACCAATAGGGCTATCTATAAAACAAATGGCTACGTTCTTCACAATTCAAATTGATCTCGACTCAGGTTGAGCCATTCTAAAGTTGCATTGCAAAAAATGTCTTCGACTACCCCTTCATCCAAGTCCATTTTCTCTATATAAGCTCCAATCTCCAAGTCACCTAATGGAAATGGGTAATCTGAACCAAGGGTAACTCTCTTGGAGCCTTGCATACTCAATATATAATTGAGCAGATCTTTGTCATGTGTAATAGAGTCTACCCAGAACTTACCAATGTAGTCTCTTGGATTAATAGGGTTGTCTATAGCCACTAAATCAGGTCTACAATTGAAGCCATGTTCAATTCTACCAATAGTAGGTAGAAACGCTCCTCCAGCATGAGAGAAATTTATCCTCAAGTCAGGTAATCTTTCCAATACCCCACCAAAGATCAAAGAGCATGCAGCTCTTGAAGTTTCTGCAGGCATGCCTACTAACCAAGGAAGCCAATATCTTTCGATACTTGAAAACCCCATCATATTCCAAGGATGTATCATGATGGACATGTCTAATTCTTCACATGCTTTAAAGATGGGGAAAAACCGAGGTGAGCTTAAATTCCTGTCTTTAATATTCGAGCCGATCTGAATACCAGGTAATCCTAGTTCATTCTTACATCGCTCTAACTCTTGAATTGCTAGCTCCTCGTCCTGCATTGGAATAGTAGCTAAACCGATATAGTTTTTTGGATATTTTTGACAAACTTCTGCTATATGGTCATTTAAGAATCTCGAGATCTCTAAACCATCTTTTGGTTTAGCTTCATAAGAGAACATAACTGGAATGGTAGAAATGACTTGGACTTGCGTGCCATGTGTGGCGTATTCTTCCATACGGACCTTAGGGTCCCAACAATTGTCTTGAATCTCTCTAAAGAATTTCGATCCCTTCATCATCATGGCAGCACCTTTTTTATGATGATGCAAGTGAATGAAGTCTCCATACCCAAACTTATCTGTCCATTTAGGAAGATGTTTTGGAATGATGTGGGTATGCATATCGATCTTCATCATTGGATATCGGTTTCTAGTTAGCGGTTAATCGTTGATTGCAGATCACCCTCTTCTACTCTACAAATCGTGGGTCAGTATTCATTACTTCTCCGCAATTCTTGCAAGTTCTTAATTCTTCTGAATTGTAGAATTCTTTAAAACGAGGTAAAAAGTCTTTTTCTATATTTTTCAATGGGAAGTAGGTGTCATGAAGTTTGTTATTGCAATTATCGCAGAACCACATCAGTCCATCCTGATGTTCTGGTTGCCGAACTCTTTCAATGACTAAGCCTAACGAACCTTCAGACCTAATGGGGGAATGTGGAACTTTTGGTGGATGTAAATACATGTCGCCCGGGCCTAAAGGGACATCCACAGCTTTTCCATCTTCCTGAATTCTTACTGTGATATTACCTTCTAATTGGTAAAAAAGCTCTTCCGTTTCATTGTAATGGTAGTCTTTTCGGGCGTTCGGTCCCGCTACTATCATCACAATGTAATCTGTACCTTCTGGGTATAAATTCTTGTTACCGACAGGTGGTTTAAGCTTGTCACGATTTTCTTCAATCCAATTTGTCAGGTTAAAGGGTTTTCTGATAGCCATAGGTGTTTCCAATTGATCTGCACTAAATTACCAAAATCATCTCTCTTGACCTTATTTGATTTTTATAACTTTAGTGAATCAATCAAGCCTATGGATATTAATTTTAAAGGAAAGTACGCTTTGGTATGCGGAAGCACTCAGGGAATCGGAAGAGCGATCGCTGAAGAATTGGCCCATTTGGGATGTAGTGTGACTTTATGCTCACGGAATCTTCAAAAACTGGAGGAGGTGAGAAACTCGTTGTCTACTACGAGTATTCAAAAACATCAGACGCTAGTAGCAGACTTCAGTGACCCTAGTCACCTTAAAACTGCTATTAATAAGCATATAAGTGATGGTAATCTATACCAAATACTAATCAATAATACGGGTGGACCACCTGCGGGTCAAGCTATTTCCGCTGAACTCGAAGAATTTCGGGTGGCATTCAATCAACATCTGATTTGCAATCAAATACTGACACAGGCATGCGTTGAAGGAATGAAGTCATCAGGTTACGGTAGAATAATAAATGTGATTTCAACTTCGGTCAAAGCGCCTTTAAAAGGGCTTGGCGTTTCGAATACTATTAGAGGTGCTGTCGCGAATTGGGCCAAAACTTTATCTTTTGAATTGGGTGAATTTGGTATAACTGTAAATAATGTGCTACCAGGGGCAACCGCTACTCAACGTTTATCAAGTATTATTGAGAATAAAGCCAATAAACTCCAAAAGAGTATTGACGATACCGAACAGGCGATGAAGAATGAGATACCGGCTAGACGTTTTGCTCAGCCTAAAGAGGTGGCTGCAGCTGCTGTATTTTTAGCATCACCTGCTGCCGGCTATATCAATGGTATCAACTTACCAGTCGATGGGGGGCGGCTACCGAACTTGTAGCATGGGAAATATTCTTAATTACATTGATGGAAAGCTCATTGACCCCATTGATGGTGCTTTTATGGAAAATATTGAACCAGCAACAGGAAAAGTCTATGGCTTAATTCCAAGATCAACAGGGGCTGATGTTAATGTTGCTGTTAGCGCTGCAGCTAATGCTTTTGCAGGATGGGGGAGTACTTCTAGGGAAGAAAGATCTAAAGTGCTTTTAAAAATTGCTGATTTGATAGATAAAAGGCAGGGCGAGTTAGCCTTAGCAGAAGCAAAAGACAATGGTAAGCCAGTAAAATTGGCCAGCACCGTTGATATTCCAAGAGCTTCGGCCAATATGCGTTTTTTTGCAACAGCCATTCTCCATGAATCAAGTGATGCGCATCAGACAAACGATCAGGTCATCAATTATACTTTGAAAAGTCCACTAGGAGTCGTTGGCTGCATTTCTCCGTGGAATCTTCCGCTTTATTTGTTTACATGGAAAATAGCCCCGGCCTTAGCTACCGGGAATACCGTAATTGCTAAGCCTTCTGAGCTGACGCCAATGACTGCGTTCATATTTTCTCAGATCTGCATTGAAGCAGGGTTACCATCTGGAGTATTAAATATACTTCATGGGAATGGGCACGAAGTTGGCCAATCAATAGTCGAGCATGCAAACATCAAAGCAGTATCGTTTACGGGTGGTACAAAAACAGGACAACAGATTGCAAAAACAGCATCTCCGATGTTCAAGAAGCTATCATTGGAGTTAGGTGGAAAAAACCCAAATATCATTTTCGCTGATTGCGATTATGAAAAGGCCCTTAAAACTTCTTTAAAATCTAGTTTTGCTAATCAAGGTCAGATCTGTCTATGTGGTTCCCGGATCTTTGTTGAAAGATCGATTTTTGAAAAGTTCAAAACTGATTTTGTAGTAAAGGTTAAAAAGTTACGAGTAGGCTCACCTTATGATGAAGCTTCTCAAGTGGGAGCTTTAGTCTCGGAGCAGCATTTGGAGAAGGTTCTGTCATATGTTGATTTGGCACAAAAGGAAGGAGGAAATGTTCTTTACGGTGGAACTCGATTCATATTGGAAAATGAGTTTAAGGATGGGTACTATATGCAACCGACCGTAATAGATAATCTGCCTTTTGATTGCAGGACTAATCAAGAAGAAATATTTGGGCCTGTGGTTACGCTTACTCCATTCGATTCAGAAAAAGAAGTATTAGAAATGGCTAATTCTACTAAATATGGATTATCAGCCACAATTTGGACTACAGATCTTAATAAAGCACAAAATGTTTCGAAGCGTCTAGATGCTGGTATAGTATGGATAAATACTTGGTTACTTCGAGACTTAAGAACCCCTTTTGGTGGTGTCAAACAGAGCGGTACAGGTAGAGAAGGAGGATGGGATGTTCTTGATTTTTTCCAAGAAAAGAAGAATGTATGCATCCAGTATTGAATGAATGTGAAGTGCATAAAAATGCATAGTAGGTGGAATTAACTATTGGTGTATGTAGAATATCGGCTTATTTCGTTATCAAATCTTCAAATTTTATTTAATGAAAAATCCTATTAAATTTGATTCAGAGTGAAAAATGAGTTCACTCAAAAGAGACAGTTCGCGAAAGCAATTAATGATAAGTCTGGGTGTAGGAATCGAAAGATTCACTATGAGTAGTTAGTTACCCAGGTGTTTAGGTGAAAGGGAGTCGCTCCAACGGGAGTGACTCTTTTATTTTGTACCTACTAGCGTTCAACTAAATTTGCCGAGTATGCTTTTCAAAATTAGGGGCGTATTTTTCACTCTCAGTTTTCATGATTTTATCCCAAAACGTAAAATATAGACCATAATTGAATCTATACTGAGTGTGATGCAGACTGTGATGAGTTGCTCCAATAAACCATCGCCCAAGCCAATGTTTATAAAAGCCTTTTGGATAGATTTCAACATTAGAGTGGTTGATAGCACTGGTAATGGTCATAAACGTGAGTAATGCCACAATTGTCCAATAATGCATTGGGAGGAAGAGAACTATCACTGGAATAACTAAAGATTGTAACACCCCTTCTCCTGGATGAAAAGAGAAGCTGGTCCAAGGTGAAGTGATATGGCTGTCGTGATGAACTTTATGGATTAAGTGATAGGTTTTTGGCTTGTGCATCCACCGGTGTAGCCAGTAATAGTAAGTCTCATGAATAAACGCAGCGATCAAAAAACTGATTGGTATCCACCACCATCCATAAGCATCGATTTCTTCATATATGGCAGTATATCCTAATTGCCAGAGTAGCACCATTCCAGCTCCAGCTAAAGCAAAGAGTAAAGAAGTGAAAGTAGACCAAAAAATTTCCTTTCTGAACTGAGATTTTGAAGTCCCCGAACTAAATATTTTTCCATTGCGGGTTGACTTCGGGTCGATTACATAAAAAACTAGATAGAAGATTCCCGATACAAAAGAGTAACGAAAGGCTACAATCAGGAACATGATTCCGGTCAAGATCAGAAAGTTAATAGGGTCTATAAAGTCGTATTCGTACATCTTGATGTTAAGGAGATGAATTAGGAACTCATCAATTTATGGAAGTGTTTCTTAATTGAATAATTTAAAGCTATGAAAGGAAAGTTTGATTCTCTAGTTAACCAATCACAACCTGTTTTAGTTGATTTCTATGCAGACTGGTGTGGCCCTTGTCAAATGATGGCACCCGTACTAAAAGAGGTTGTGCAAGAAATGGGTGATGAATTGAAAGTAATCAAAATTGATGTCGATAGAAATCAACCTATCGCTCAGAAATTCGGAGTTAGAAGCATTCCAACGCTCATTCTATTTCAAAACGGAGAGATCAAATGGCGCAAAGCTGGAGTGGTGACGAAAAGAGAGTTGACTAGTTTACTGAGATAGATTCAATTATTCTTAACAGTCGCTGTCACTTTCATCCCCAGCATCTCTTTCACTGCTTTAGCAATTCCGTAAGGGTCAAAACCACATTCTTGATGAAGCTCTAATTGTGTGCCGTGCTCTACAATGCGATCTGGAATACCAAGAATCTTAACTTGAGAAGAGTATCCATTAGCGGCCATAAACTCTAATACTGCACTACCGAACCCACCTGTTACACAGCCATCTTCTATTGTAATGATTTTCTTGAAGTTTCTAAAAATATCGTGAAGTAATTCTTCATCCAAAGGCTTAACAAACCTCATGTCGTAATGAGCAGGGTTCAGGCCAGCTTCTTTCAACTCTTCTTTGGCTTCTATGGCATAATTGCCCATATGTCCGAGTGTAAGTATAGCAATATCCTCTCCTTCAGATATCTTTCTTCCAGTGCCTATCGCAACCTTTTCCATACTAGTTTTCCAATCTGGCATTACGCCTTGGCCTCTAGGATATCGAATGGTAAACGCTTGTCCTTCTCTCGGTAATTGGGCAGTGAACATTAAGTTTCTCAATTCCGCTTCATTCATTGGAGCTGCCACTATCATATTTGGGATGCACCGCATAAAAGCTATGTCATAAGCACCATGATGAGTTGGGCCATCTGCACCTGCAAAACCTGCCCTGTCTAAACAGAAGTTCACTGGTAAATCTTGAATACAAACATCGTGAATTACTTGGTCATAAGCACGTTGCATGAAGGTACTGTAGATGTTGCAGAAAGGCATCAGGCCTTGAGTCGCTAGGCCTGCAGAAAAAGTAACAGCATGCTGTTCAGCAATTCCTACATCAAAAGCTCTATCCGGCATAGCTTTCATCATAATGTTCATAGAAGAACCTGATGGCATAGCCGGAGTAACCCCCATTATTTTGTCATTCTTCTCTGCCAGTTCTACGATGGTGTGTCCGAATACATCCTGATATTTTGGAGGCTGTGGCTTTTCGTTTACTTTCTTGAAAACTTCACCAGTAACCTTATCAAACTTGCCTGGAGCATGCCATGTGGTGGCATTTCCTTCTTCGGCAGGCTTGTAACCTTTACCTTTAGTAGTTACGCAATGTAGAATCTTTGGTCCTGGAATGTCTTTTAGATCTTCCAAAATGTGAGTCAAATGATGCACATCATGGCCATCTACAGGGCCGAAATATCTTAAGTTTAGTGATTCAAAAAGGTTGCTTTGTTTTAACAACAAAGCTTTCATGGAGTGTTCTACTTTTGAGATGACTTCTTGAGCACTCTTTCCAAACTTGGAGAATTTGCTTAAGGCTTTCCATACATCATCTCTTACTCGGTTGTAAGTATGTGAAGTGGTAACATCCGTAAGGTAGTCTTTTAAAGCACCAACATTAGGGTCGATAGACATGCAATTGTCATTCAGAATGATCAACAGGTTTGCATTGGTGTCTCCAGCATGGTTCATGCCTTCAAACGCTAAGCCGCCAGTCATAGCACCATCTCCGATCACTGCAATATGCTGTCTATCATCTTTCTTGTATTGATTAGCAATTGCCATACCCAAAGCTCCCGAAATAGAAGTTGAAGAATGGCCAACACCAAAGGTGTCAAACTCACTTTCTTTTCTCTTTGGGAAACCAGAAAGACCTTTGTAAATTCTATTAGTGTGGAAGTTATCTCTTCTCCCCGTTAATATTTTATGTCCGTAAGCCTGATGCCCTACATCCCATACCAACTGATCTTTTGGTGTATTGAAAATGTAATGGATGGCGACCGTTAACTCAACTACGCCCAAGCTGGCGCCAAAGTGTCCACCGTAAACAGATACATTATCTACAATATACTGACGCAATTCATCACAGATCTGCACTAACTGGGATTGATCTAGTTTTTTGAGATCTTCTGGAGAATTGATATGAGCTAAAAGTGGACCGGGCTTAATCAACATTTATTTGTTTGGATGTTTAATGAACTCTCATTGACAATAAATGTTTGTTCAGTAAGTTCATTAATCACAAAAGTAAAAATAATTTTGGCTCTTAAAGGCGTTTATTGATAAGTCTCTATATTTGATTTCAAAGTATTTGTATCTGTGAGTTTCGAAATCAAGCTTCCACTTTTTGAAGGGCCTTTTGATCTACTCCTCTTTTTCATTCAAAGAGATGAGCTTGATATACACGATATTCCAATCAATAAAATCACAAAAGATTTTTTGGAGTACCTCCATCATTTAGAGAAAATGAACGTTGAGGTGGCGAGTGAGTTTATTTTGGTAGCTGCTACACTGATGCGGATCAAGTCTAAAATGCTTCTGCCAAGACCTGTTCTAGATGAAGAGGGCAATGAGGTAGATCCAAGGGAGGAGCTTGTGCGTCACTTGCTAGAGTATAAAAAGTACAAATCTGTTATTGAAGAGCTCAGCAAGATGGAGCATGATCGTTCCTTAAAAGAGTCAAGAGGAAATATTTCGAAGGAGCTGAGAAAATTATCTGAAGTAAATAATGTTGAAACTGAACTTCAGGATATAGACTTATTCAAATTACTTAGGGTATTTCAAAAGGTTATTTCTCGATACGAGTATGAACAGAATAAGCCGAAACATGAGGTGATTCAATATCCATATTCCATCACTAAGCAAAGGCAATTCATCATGAATAAATTAGCAAATAAGGAAAAGCTATCATTCACAGAATTGATCAAATTCGAGCCTAATAAGATCGCTGTCATCTTTAATTTTCTTTCCATACTAGATCTGTTGCAAATGAGAGAGATCACGATGCACTTAGGTGAAGGGTTCAATAATTTTTGGATTGAAAAGGTAGAGGAAAATCTGGTAAGTCACGACTAAGATGGAAGAGCAAAAGGCGCTCAAAGTTCTTAATCCTCGAAGTGTTTGGTTACCGATAATAATCGGTTTGTTAGTGGTGGCCTATCTGGCATATCAAGATGATCAATTCACTCAGGAGAATTTCTCAAGATTCAACGACTTTAAGCTTCCATATGTACTCCTTGTTCTTTTAATAATTGCTATTAAGGATGGTTTCAATGCCTTCAGGGTAGGAGTCCTTTCTCATCAATCGCTAACTTTTTCGCAAGCCATTAAAATCATTCTGTTATGGGAGTTTGCCATAGCTGTAACGCCACCTGTTATTGGAGCTGCTGCTGTTTTGGTCTTCGTTATTTATAAGGAAGGCCTGCCATTTGGTAAAGCCTTAGCCTATACTTTACTACTTGCTACTTTAGATAACTTGTTCTTTTTGACGGCATCTCCTTTAGCCATTTGGTTGAGTAATGGAGCCGTTTTCCCACAAGTAAATATCGATTCAGACCTTTTTTCTCGTGGTGTGCCACGATTGTTTTGGGTAAGCTATACAAGTATTGCGCTTTACACGGCATTTATGCTTTCAGCTTTATTGTTCTTTCCAAAGACCATCCGAAAACTACTTGAAGGGCTAATGAGTATAAGGATCTTAAGAAGATGGAAAGAGGCAGTAATTCAACAAAGCGATGAATTAATTCTTGCATCTCTGGAACTCAAAGGTCAATCAATAAAATATTGGTTAGCTCTTTTCTTTTTCACCTATGTTGTATGGATCCTGAAATACTTCTTGGTAAATACTTGGGTTATGGGGTTCGTAGATGTCAGAATTGGCGATCACCTATTAATGATAGGAAGACATCTAATTATGTGGGTTGTTATGTTGGTATCACCATCTCCGGGGAATGCTGGAACTGCAGAGTACATTTACCCTATCTTTTATGATGAGTTTGCATACCCATATACGTTTCTCAGTAGTATACTTTGGCGTTTAGCTACTTATTACCCTTATCTGATCATTGGCGTCTTCTTAATACCAAAGTGGTGGAACGGAGGGAGTACAAGTTAATTATTAAATTATTTTTATTATATTTAGTACTAATCACACTAAAAATAATAAACATTATGCAAAACACTTATTTAATTAAACCTAATCTCAGTCGCTTCTTATTTTTTATCGGTACTCTTGCTAATCTTCTCATCTTGTAGCCAGGAAGAACAATTAGAACCAGTCTTGTAACCAGACTTAAAGGAGGCGTTTTTAACTTATGATCAATTTTATAAATCTAAATCGTCAGATATTAAAAAGTGGTCTATTTTGCATCAAGTTAATCGTTCTTCTAACCCTGATGAGTCCACTCTAAAGAATAAATTGGTCTCAGAATTGGCTGTTCCAAGTTACAATCTAATCAAGGAGATAGGATTTACTGATGATGAGTTGAGTGAATTATTTGGTTCCGAAAGCCTTATTTCAAATGAAGATGAATATGTGGGAGCAGCCTTAATTATTTATCATTTACAAATTGATAATTGGAACGGAATTAAATCGGAAGTTAATGAATATGAAATGCCTCTCGCTGTTGCTTGTTTTTTAGAGTCAACGGGGATAGCAGCTGGGTTGGGACTTTTAGGTGCTCTAACGGGTCAATTAGGTGGTAAAGCTTTAAGAAAAGCATTCATTAAAGCTGCAAAAAAGATTGGAACAAGGTTTTTGGGAGGAATTGGATTGGCATTAGTAGCGGTTGAGTTTGCGTGGTGTATGACAAGATAAAAAGCATGAAATACTTTCTTAACATTTACATTTTTATTTGGGCATCTTTCGGTTTCATTATTTACTCTGGTTATACAATTTATCTATTTAATAATTCACTATTTAAATACTTGACATTTCTAGATTGGATCATTTATCTGATGCCTTACTTAATAATTTTGATTTATTGCTTGTTATTTATTAAGCATAGATTTTTAGTCCAAAAGCAATAATAAATAAGCCAGACTCTCAAGAGTCTGGCTTATTTATTATTGATAATTTTAAGCTTAGTGTCTTTCGAACTGTGAGAAGTAGAAATTACCTTCTATTTGTGCGTTCTCATCAGAGTCAGATCCATGAACTGCATTCTCACCGATAGATTTAGCATACAGCTTTCTTATCGTGCCTTCAGCCGCATCTGCCGGGTTTGTCGCTCCGATCAAGTTTCTAAAGTCTTCAACAGCATTGTCTTTCTCAAGGATAGCTGCTACAATTGGTCCTGAAGACATGTATTCAACCAGTTCACCATAAAAAGGTCTTTCTTTGTGAACTGCATAGAATTGGCCAGCAAGCTCAGCTGTTAATCTCGTATACTTCATAGAGATCACTTTGAAACCAGCATCTTCGATCATTTTAAGGATACCTCCTATGTTCCCATCTGCCACAGCATCCGGTTTGATCATTGTAAATGTTCTTTTTCCTGCCATTTGATTATAAATATTTGTTCCTCTTCAAATTTCGGACGCAAAATTAGAATTATATTTTGATTTGTGATGAACCAAGATATTTCTTTTCGATTCTTAATAATCAGATAATCAACTCTTAGCATTGTTTAGTAAAACTATTCTTGACAACTTTGCCCGTTCTTTCAAATACCGTTCAGGTTATTGATTGCATGCAAGAGATCGAACTATTACAAAAAAGGCTCAATCAGCCAGCCAACATTATAATCACTACTCATGATAAACCCGATGCTGATGCTTTGGGGTCTTCATTGGGGATGGCGAATTACCTGCTCAAGCTAGGGCATGAGGTCAAGGTGATCACTCCTTCTATTTATCCTGAGTTTTTACATTGGATGAAAGGTAATGATGGAGTGATCATTTTCACAGAACATGACCCAGAGTTTTCGCGCGAATTGGTAAATCAAGCGGATATTATTTTCGCTCTAGATTTTTCTGTTCTAAGCCGCATCAACGATTTAGGAGAGATGGTGAGAGAGGCTAAAGGTTTTAAGGTGAACATTGATCACCATTTGGAGCCAGAAGATTTTGCAGATTTTCAATATTGGAGCACACAAGCTGCTGCAACTTGTGAATTATGCTATGACCTGATCGTAAATTTAGGTCATGAGACACTCATCGATAAAGATATTGCAGAGTGTTTATATGCTGGTATCATGACTGATACGGGTGGTTTCAGGCACCCTAATACCACAAAGAATGTCCATGAAGTTGTTGCAAAGCTCATTGAGAAGGGTGCAGACAATAGTAGAGTCTCTAAGAACATTTACGATAAAAATTCACTGAATCGATTGAGATTCTTGGGTTATGCGTTAAGTGAGAACCTTCAGGTTATTCCTGAGTATCGGGTAGCTTACTTTGCAATCATGGAAGATGTTCTGGCAAAATACGAATCAAAAATAGGCGATACTGAAGGATTGGTCAATTATGCTTTAAGTATCGAAGGGATCACCTTAGCATGTCTTTTTAAAGAGTCTGAAGGAAAGGTCAAATTATCATTGAGGTCTATTGGTGAATTTCCCGCCAATGAGATCGCATCAAAATATTTCAACGGAGGAGGCCACAGAAATGCTGCAGGAGGTCGAGTAGACCTGAGCATGGAAGAGACCATCGAATTATTTAAAAGCATACTTCCTGAGTATGCAAAGCAATTAGAAGAAGAACAAAAGAAAGTATGAAGCAAATAAGAAATGTAATCGCGCTTTTAATGTTATTAGCCATTTCAGTAGGCTGTGAATCAACTCCTGAATTTACGGCATTAGATTCTGGACTTATGTTCAGAAAAATAGAAGATGCAAAGGATACCACAAGGGCTAAAGCAGGTCAGATCATGAATGTGGTAATGACACATGTACTTGATGGAGATTCAGTGCTTTATGAAAGTGGTGATGAAACAGGGTATTATGTGAATCCCCAAACCGGACTTCCTCCGAACCTTCAAGAGGCATTTTTGCAATGTGGAGTGGGAGATAGTGTTCAGATCAAAATGTCTTATGCTGAATATGCGAGTTTGACAGGAATGCCAATGACGGAAAATGACAGTACTTCAGAAGTAGTTTGGAATCTAAAGGTTAGAGAGATTGAAGAAGAATCCGTTGTTGTTGAGAGAATTACCTCAGAACAGTTATCCGCTGAAAAAGAGGTCATCAGTGAATATCTCGTTAACAATAATTTAGAGGCTGAAGAAACTGAAGAAGGTATTTCAATTGTAACTTTGCGAGAAGGAAATGGAGACTATCCACAGCAAGGAGACGTTGTACAAGTAAATTATACGCTTCGTCTTTTGGACGGTACAGTTATAGATACAAGCTATGAGGATGTAGCTCAAGAGAATGATGTCTTTAATCCTCAAAGAAATTATGCTCCATTTGAAATCACCGTTGGTGGTGGAGGGGTAATTGAAGGATGGCAAATTGGAATCCCTAAGATCGATAAGGGAGGAAAAGCGACACTCTTCATTCCTTCTATATATGGATATGGAGCAAGAAGTGGAGGCCCAATTCCTGCAAATTCAATTTTAATGTTTGACGTTGAAGTAGTAGATTTCTAGATAAATGAAGAGAATTAAATTTTTGTTGATGTTGGTGTTTTCAGTTTCAGCTTTAAGCTGTACAACTGAAAATATATTTGATGAAAATGAGCAGTTGGCCATCGACAGACAATTGATCCTCGATTATATTGCGGAGAATAATATCAATGTCGTTCAAATAGAAAATACAGGCATTTATTATTCAATTTCACAACAAGGATCAGGACCTACTGCTGAATTTGCGAGTTCTGTTTTCACTGATTACAGAGGATATTTGTTAGATAGCACGGAATTCGATTCTTCAGCAGAAAGAGGAGTATTCAGCTTTGTAATAGGCGCTGGCGGTGTTATTCAAGGTTGGGAACGTGGATTTCAAGAGTTTAACAAGGGGACTAGTGCAACGCTCTTTGTTCCCTCCAAGTTTGGCTATGCATCAAGAAGACAAGGGACAATTCCTCCAAATTCTGTTCTGATCTTCGATGTTGATGTGAGAGATATTAGATAAAGCTCGTAATGAAGGTTTGCTTCACAACTAACAATTCACATAAACTTCAAGAAGTAAAAGAAATAGTAGGGGATAGTATTGAGTTACTATCCCTTTCTGATATCGGTTTTACCGGAGAAATACCTGAAACGCATGAAACCCTTGAGGAAAACTCTCTGGAAAAGGCTCAATACATTTTTAACAGGTTTAACATTCCAGTTTTTTCTGATGATTCAGGACTTGAAGTGAAGTCATTAGGTATGAAGCCGGGGGTTCATACGGCCCATTATAGTGGCAGTAGAGATGCTGTCGATAATATGACTAAAGTTCTTTCTGAAATTCAAGGTGAGAATGACAGAACAGCCCAGTTTAGGGCCGTCATGACTTATATTGACGGATCAGGAAATGCCCAACAATTTGAAGGCATTGTTGAAGGAAGTATTGCCTTAAAGATGAGCGGTGCCGAAGGATTTGGTTATGACCCAATCTTCATTCCTGAAGGTCATTCAAAAACCTTTGCTGACCTATCATCGGAGATCAAAAACCAGATCAGTCATAGAAAAAGAGCTTTGTCTAAGCTTGTAGGTTACCTACAGAACAATTCATAATATCCTTCTCTAAATTTGGATCATGAAGAAGCCATACATAATTGGTATCACGGGAGGAACTGGTTCAGGGAAAACGTTTTTTTTAAATTCATTAAAACAGCACTTCGATGCCAATTCAGTCACTTCTGTTTCTCAAGACGACTACTATTTACCAAAAGGAGAACAATTAGTCGATGAGAATGGACAACGCAATTATGATAGGCCTGAGTCAATAGATCATAAGCATTTCGCCAATGACTTAATTGCTTTAAGTGAAGGAAAGGAAATTCAGAAAGAAGAATATACATTCAATAATCCGAATAAAAAGCCAAGTCTGATCATTACAAAGCCTGCACCAGTCATCTTAGTGGAAGGGATCTTCATTTTTCATTATGCTCAAATCAATAAGTTGATGGATCTAAAGTTGTATATAGATGCTGATGATGAGATCACATTGGAGCGCAGGCTAAAGCGTGATAAAGAAGAAAGAGGCTATGATGCGGAAGATGTTTTGTATAAGTATAGAAATCATATCATGCCTTCGTTCAAGAAGTATATAGCACCCTATAAAGAATCAGCAGATTTGATCATACCAAATAATTCCAGCTTCGACCAAGCCTTAAATGTGATCAAGGCCCTGATACAAATGAAAATTTCATCATAAAGCTGTTTTTACCATCTCAATTGCTACATTTGTCACCGCGTGAGAAAAACCAATGGCCATATTAAACCATTCAAGCAAGGATTAGTGTTCTTGTTGGGCTTAATGGTAGCAGTTTTTGTCGTGACGCAAGAAGTACTTCCTGTACAATGTGAGACAATTGCAGAACAACAGGAACAGTTAGAAGCTGATCAGGAAAGTGAAGACCAAGAAGAAATTCACGCTTATACCTTTGATGCAGTTCTTCCAGCGGCAAGCATTTCAATTGAGCCATTTCAGGCCATATTATTAGCAGAGATCAATTTCGAATCTGATGAGAAAGAGTATCCAAGAAATGATATTCCTCTTTGTGATTCACCTTTTTACAAGACATTATTTCGGCAGATAATATCACCAAACGCCCCTTAGTTAGGTCCTGAATTTCGTTTTTGAGTGAATTTTCACTCTTCCATTATTACCCAAATTTTGCTAACAACATATTAATAGAAATGAAAAATAAGAATACCATTGTTTTTTTGACAGTAATAATTACTGCACTCTGTGTGTATTACTTGTCAATTACCTTCTTCTCTAGAGGTATTCAGGCAGATGCCATTGAATATGCTAAAGATGATGCTGGAATTATTGACCAGCAAAGGAAGCAAGCCTATCTAGATTCTATCTGGATGGAGCCTGTACTTAATTTACTAGGCGCAGAATTTACTTATAAAGACATCAAAGAGATCGAGTTAAATCTCGGTCTGGACTTGCAAGGTGGAATGCATGTAACCCTAGAGGTCTCTCCAGTAGAGATCATCAAAGGTCTTTCGGCAAATAGTCAAAATGCAAATTTCCAAAGAGCCATCGACCTTGCCTCTGAAAGGCACAAGACAAGTCAGGCACCTTACACCCAGTTATTCAGAACAGCTTGGGATGAAGTGAGTCCTGATGGGAAATTGAGTAGGGTTTTTGCTAATGCAGCCAACAGAGGTAGAATTAGCTTTGAGTCTACTAATGATGAGGTCATGGACCTAATCGAGGAAGAAGTTGATCTTGCAATCGATAGAGCCTTCCAGATCTTAAGAACAAGAGTTGACCGTTTCGGTACTTCGCAGCCTAATATTCAAAGACTTCAGGGAACTGGCAGAATTCAGATCGAGCTTCCAGGTGTAGATAATCCGGCCAGAGTTAGAAAACTACTTCAAGGAGTAGCTAAGCTAGAATTCTGGGAAGTGAATGAGGCAGGTGAGATCAATTCTACTCTAAATGCAATCAATGAGGAGCTTTTGAGAATTGAAAGAGAGCGAAAGAGCAATACTAATCTTAATACTGAGGTTACAGCTTCAGGTGATGATGCTGCTGAACCTTCTAACTCTTTAGAGGCACAGTTAGCTCAAGGTGCAGACAGTGCCGCTTCTGATTCTACAAGCCTTGAAGACAATGGTGTTTCAAGATTCTTCAGTCTTCAAAGAGCAGGTCCATATGCTGGCTTCTTCTACAATTTGGCAGATACTGCCGAGATCAATAGAGTTTTGAAGAATGAGAGAATTCAAAGAATTATTCCTCAGAATATAGAGTTCAAGTGGTTTGTTAAACCAGAAGTAGATACTGAGCTTCTTCAGATGATCGCTATCAAAGCTAACCGTGGTGAAGCTCCTTTAACAGGAGAGGTGATCACAGATGCACGTCAGTCATTAGACGAAAGAGCAAGACCTGCAGTTAGTATGCAGATGAATACAGTTGGCGCTAAGAAATGGAAGAACATGACTAGCACTAATATCAATAGAAGAATTGCTATTGTGTTAGATAACTATGTGTACTCTGCTCCAAACGTAAACCAAGAGATTCCTAATGGAAGCTCTATCATCATGGGTAACTTCACTATCGAAGAGGCTCAGGATCTAGCGAACATTCTTAAGGCAGGATCCCTTCCAGCACCAACAAGGATTGTTGAAGACGCAGTGATCGGACCAACCCTTGGTAAAGAAGCACAAAGACAAGGTGTAACTTCAATTGTTGCAGGTCTATTGATCGTAGTGGTATTTATGATGTTCTACTACGCTAAAGGTGGTATTGTAGCGAACGTTGCTTTGCTATTTAACATCTTCTTTATTCTTGGAATTTTAGCCAACCTGGGTGCGGCATTGACACTACCAGGGATCGCAGGTATTGTATTAACCATTGGTATGTCGATTGATGCCAACGTGCTGATCTTTGAAAGAATCAGAGAAGAACTTAGGAATGATGTTCCATTACTCCAAGCGATCAATTCAGGTTATAAGAAAGCATACAGTTCGATCATAGATGCGAACGTTACTACTTTATTAACAGGTATTATCCTTTATAGCTTAGGTCAAGGTCCGGTAAAAGGATTCGCAGTAACATTAATGATCGGTATTATCTGTTCATTCTTCTCTGCGGTATTCATTACAAGAGTAATCGTTACTTGGATGACCAAGAAAGGAAATGAAAGCAAGATCTCATTCCAAACACCAATGACCGGCGCATGGTTAACTAACCTTAACCTGAACTTCTTAGGTAAGAGAAGAATGGCTTACATGATCTCTACTATTGTGATTGCTATCGGTATTGCTGCAATCCTTACCACAGGCTTAAGACTTGGAGTAGACTTCAAAGGAGGTAGATCATACATTGTTCAGTTTGACGAGCAAATGGTGGCTTCAGATGTGAAGGCTGCTTTGGCTGATCACCCAAGTTTCCAAGATGCAGGGATGGAGGTAAAAACATACAACTCTGAAGATTTCTTAAAGATCACTACATCACTAATGATCGAAGAAGTGTCTACAGAAGCAGACCAAGAAGTGAGGGGTGCCTTAACCGCAGCTTTGCAAGAAGTGACAGGAAAAGACTTCATCAATGAAGCCACGGAACTTCAAGCAGGTCAGTTTACAATTGGTGGATCTTCTAAAGTATCACCTAACATTGCTAGTGATATTAAGAAATCTTCTTTCCAAGCATTCGGACTATCGATATTGGCGATCTTCATTTATATCCTTATTAGATTTAGAAGATGGCAGTTCTCATTGGGTGCGATCGTAGCCTTGGCTCACGATGCATTCATTGTACTTTCTGCTTTTGCTATTGCAGGGTGGTTTGGCATTTCTTTCGAGATCGACCAAGTATTTATCGCTGCATTGCTGACCATCATTGGTTACTCAATAAACGATACAGTGGTAGTGTTTGACCGTATTAGGGAGAACCTTCAGCTGAAAGGATCTAAAGATCTTTTGGGTACTTTCAACGAATCGATCAATTCAACGATAAGCCGTACTTTGATCACTTCAATGACTACATTAATCGTGGTATTGATCTTATTCATTTTCGGTGGAGAAGTATTGAGAGGTTTCTCTTTCGCTTTATTGATCGGTATCCTTGTAGGTACTTACTCTTCAGTTTTCGTTGCAACCCCAACTGTTGTTGATTTAACGAAGAGAACATTAGGTGCTGCTGCTGATAAAGAGCAAGCCTCAGCAAGAGCTAAGGCTGTCGCCAAAGCAGAAGCTACTGCGCAGAACGGATAAGCTTTATCTGACGTAGGAAGTCAGATCTAAGAATAGAATTTGAAAAGCCACTTCGCAAGGAGTGGCTTTTTCTATTTTATGTTTTAGATCCTGTTTTTATCAATTCATTTTATAAAATGAGATGAATTTTGAATAAAATATTATTTTTATCATATTTATAAACAGTAAAACACACAATTATGAAAAAATTATCATGTTTCTTATTTTTAATAACTGTATTAGTCTCCTGTGACAAAAATCGCTTTGATATTCAGCCAAACATTAACTTTGATGATTCGATTAAAAGCACAATTGCCAAGGACCTCAATAGAATTAAAAGCCAAGTAAATAAGTCAAAGGATAAATTTAAAATTCTGAAGAATCTTTCATGGGATTTTGAGAATGTTGAATTTTTGAATGTAGAAAAGGCTAGTGAGGCAATACTCATACCACAAAAAGTGAAGAGTGATGAGCATCAAGAGTATTATTCATTAAATGCATATACTAATCTCAATGCAGTATTTGTCTCTAGATTTTTTTCTGTATCCGCGGATTTAAAAGTAATTGAATTTTACAGCCTAGATGGACGTAAAATTCTTATATCAGAATTCAACAATATTAGTCAAACAGTAAACACGTACACACCGGAAAATATTGATGTGCCTCCATCAATATTTCTACAAGCAAGATTCGTTCAGGATGATCCTGAAAATAATGATCAAGTATCTGATTGCGGAGAAAGCTACGGCCAGGCAGTTGCTGATTGTATTGCGGAAGTATACACTGGTATGGGCTGGTTATCAGTCTGGGCATGGGTTCAAACCGCTTACCTTCCTATAACTGGAGTCGCTATAGTGCTTGATTGTGCATATCATAAGTATCCTGATGCTGACGCTGAGTGTTATGAAGAATTTGGATGGTCATAAAAATGTCAAAATGAGCTTAAGGAAATACTATACATTAATTTTATCACCCCTATTTTTTGTCGCCTTTTTTGCGATTTTAGGGTGGGAGGAGATCCTATCGATAGGGTTAATCATTTATTATCTATATCGAGTCTTTCTTGATTACTATAGACTAAAAAGTTTTGGGATACTAAGAAAGAAAGATGTTTGGAAATTTATATTCCCAGTTTGGTCATTCATATATTTTGATGAATTGTATTTGACCAATAACAAGTGAGATCCTTATATACTAGATGCATTAATAATGAATGAGCTAGTTCATATTGTTTTGTTAAAATGCGCTTGAAAAAGGATGAAGAGGTACCTGCTCAACAAGGATAGTTTGAAATAGGACGTCTGATCTTAGCTGTCAAAAAGTAGAAGAGGCCACTTCGCAAGGAGTGGCTTTTTTCTTAGGAAGGTCAGTGCTTTTAGAATCTTTACAATTCTTCTACAATGAAGAAACCATCATCCCCGGTATTCTGATAAAGGGGCATAAAGATCTTTCCTTCTACCGGAGCAGTGATTACTCCCTGTTTGTCTTGAGCTAAAAGTTCTCCTTTTTCTATATCTTGAAAACTGTCGAAACCGGGTTTCATTCTGAAGTAGTCTTTCTGATCAACCTGATGGCGATAAAGTACTCTAAAAAGATTAGGAGTATGATGATGAATAGAACGGATCAATTCTTCATAGTGAAGCATTCTTCCCATGTCGTGTTCAGGAGGTATTATACCAGAGTCTTGGATCAATCGCCATACACCATAAGTATGGATTTCGATAGTTTTATCTGAACCGATCTGCCCGCCTTCGAAAGCAAAGGATGTAACCTTGTTTCTGTTGAAGTATTGTAATAAAGTGCCGTGAATGTAGCTGTTGAGGTTAGTGACAATTGGAATCTTTAGGTTCTTTATGATCGAGTCGTAAGCAGGCATTCCTGCATGGACAATGAAGTTTCCATCCTTGGATGAAGTGGCATGAAGGTCCACAATATAACTGCGCTCATAGCCCTCGTCTAGTAATCGATTAATGGTTTGATGAAGCTCTTTAAGCTCAAGGTCTTCGTGGATCAATTCTTCCTCTCTCTTGTTGAAAACAGACTCGATTATTTCTTCTGTCCAACACCTATTGAGATCATAACTTAGAAACCTTTTCTTTTCAACAATGGCTTGAATATTTCCTGCTAAACCGATGATCTTACCATCCAATTTAATCCTATCATCATCTATGAACCGAAAGTTGTTGTCAATGGCTTTTAATCCGGATTGTTCATTACCGTGAAGTGCACCAATAAGTATGATCAGAACTTTCTTTCCTTCTCCCTTTCGTTCGCCAAGTATTCTATTCATTTGGATGTTCTGTTCTATTGAAGATCTTTAGAATTGTTGAAGTCAAATTTAAGAAATCACCTTCTGTAACCACCCCAACCAATTTATTATTCTTAATGACGGGCAGACAGCCTACCTTGTTCTCCTTCATCAACTCCATAGCATCTATCACGCTTTTTTCTGGAGCTATGGTAACTGGCTCTTTCACCATGATATCCTTTACGAACTTTTTGGTCTTCTTCTTTTGCCTAAAATGTCTCAAGATCATTCGAATACTCAATAAACCTATCAACTTCCCTTCTTTATCTTCCACAGGGGTGAATCTGATGTTTTGCCAATCCATCATATCTGCAACCAGTTCAAGAATATCTTCTTCTCTAACTGTAAACAGATCTGTTGTCATGAACTCCTCAACCAAAATAGATGAAGGATTTATACTTGCAAGCTGAGAGGAACTAGCCAGCTCCCATTCATGTACTGGCTTACCAGATCTTTGATTTTTCAGTGCCGAAGAAACTATAGAAAGTAGGATCTCTTCTTTAGAGCCATCTTGAGATATTTTATTGAAAGACTTGAGCATCCAGTGTGTACCATTTTGATTTTGGGCAACCCGATTCTCAATAATGCCTAAGTAATGATCGATATCATTTTCATCGACTTGATTTCTTTTGAGACCTTCTTTGGCCATTGGCAAAAACTCATTCAAGATCAGTTCAGAAATCGCATGTCTTTTCCCATCCACCCATCGCATCTTAGAGTTTAAACCGTTTATTCCTGAGATATGGAAATTGTCTTTTACATCATCGAATCCGATATGCTTGGTAATGTTTGCAGATAGGTCATTGTCTACATTCATCATGCCGAGCCAGAAGGCTGCATTTGCCAATTCATCTTGTGTCGTTGGACCTGATGGTAAAATACGGTTTTCAATCCTTAGGTGAGGCTTGCCATTTTCGCTAATACCATAACAGGGTCTGTTCCAGCGGTAAACTGTTGAGTTATGAATATTCAGCGATCTTAACTTTGGAGTAACGCCTTCATTGAAATGCTTGTCGCAGTTATCTAAGTCAGTATTCATAAGCATTACGCGAAACCTTGAAATGTCTTCTTTGAAGATCTCCGTGACGGAGTTCTTCAACCAGCCATTTCCAAACATTACTCTTGGACTTGTATCTCTAAGGTGCTCATTAGTTAGCCGGGTATCTATGGACTGCTGAAACAAGGCGATCCGTGATTCATGCCATAGCCTCTTCCCAAATAACATGGGGCTATTTGCTGCTGCGGCTAAGGTAGGAGCAACCAGAAACTGAGACCAATTGTATTTCTGAACAAAATTTTCAGGACGAACTTGTAAATGAACCTGAAAACTAGTGTTACTCGCTTCGAGCATGAGTGAGTCGAAAGACATATCCAGCTCATCAATGCCACGCATGTGAAGTTCGAAATTAGAACCGCGCATGGATTGAATGGCTTGTGCTAATGCCTTATATCGCTCGAGAGGGGTAATATTCTCAAGACTGAGGTCATGCTTTCTCAGAGTAGGTAGAATGCCCGTTAGCAGATAATGAATATTTAGTTCATCGCAAGCATGATCTAGTTTTTTGAAAAGACCATTAAGTTCACTTGCCATATCGCTGAAGCAACTGCCCTTGAAGGGCTGTGGTTGAAGGTTAGCTTCTATATTGAACAAAGCCAATTCGGTAGTAAATGCCGGATCATTGATCTTCTCTAGAATCTCTAAACTTTTCGATGCAGGTTTATAGTGAGGGTCGATCAGACAGAACTCTTGTTCAGCACCGATATGCATCTGATCAACATCAAACCATTCTTCTTCGATCATTCGATCGAGTAATTGGATGTTGTTGAGAAGAGCTTTTGTGAATTTATTTAGCTCTTGCCTGGTTTTAACCACTTTGACTCCAAGGCTTCCCATAATTCAATTTTAACCAATAAAATATTAATATTGAGTGACTTAAGTCAGGAAATGGAGGCCAAATAAAAAAGCCCGTGATAAACACAGGCTTTCTGATTTAAGGTTATTTTTAATTTTTATCTACTGTAATTCGGAGCTTCTCTAGTGATAAAGATATCATGAGGATGACTCTCTCTAACTCCAGCACCGGTGATCTTTACAAATTTTGCATTCTGCATGGCTTCAATATCCTGAGCACCACAGTAGCCCATACCTGCTTGTACTCCACCAACGATCTGATAAAGTACTTCCTGAACTGATCCTTTAAAAGGTACTCTTCCTACAATTCCTTCAGGTACCAACTTCTTGATATCATCTTCAGCGTCCTGGAAGTAACGGTCTTTTGAGCCATCTTCCATAGCTTCAACTGAACCCATACCTCTGTAAGACTTGAATTTTCTTCCTTCATAAAGGATTACTTCTCCAGGAGCTTCTTCAGTTCCAGCTAATAGTGAACCTATCATTACGGTATTTGCCCCTGCTGCAATGGCTTTCACAACATCACCAGAATACCTTACTCCACCATCTGCGATGATTGGAACACCAGTGTCTTTGATCGCTTTTGCTGTTTCATAAACTGCTGAGAGTTGAGGGACGCCTACACCTGCAATAACTCGAGTGGTACAGATACTTCCAGGTCCAACACCTACTTTAATGGCATCGGCACCGGCTTCTATTAATGCTAAAGCAGCTTCAGCGGTAGCGATGTTTCCTACGATAACATCAAGATCTGGATAAGCATTTTTAATCCTTCTGGCCGTGTCTATGACACCTTTTGAATGGCCATGTGCAGTATCGATACTCACTACATCTACACCTGCTTTTACTAAGGCCTTAATTCTTTCATCGATATCAGGAGTAACTCCCACAGCAGCCCCTACTCTTAGTCTGCCATAGTCATCTTTACAAGCATTTGGTCTGTTTCTGTTTTTTAGGATATCCTTATAGGTGATCAGTCCGGTAAGCTTACCTTTTTCATCAACTATAGGGAGCTTCTCGATCTTATATTCCTCAAGAACGCCTTCAGCCTCATCTAAACCAATACCCATTTTTCCTGTGATCACGTTTTCTTTGGTCATGATCTCACGGACAGGCTTTTCCATGTTCTTGATAAAGCGCATGTCTCTGTTGGTAATGATACCAACCAGGTTTTTATCCTTATCGATAACAGGAATACCACCAATCTTATTTTCACGCATGATCTGCTCGGCTTGGAAGGCCGTAGCGTTAACATCTAAAGTGATAGGGTCTAAGATCATTCCACTTTGAGAACGCTTAACTTTTCTAACCTGTAAAGCTTGTTGGGCCACTGTCATGTTTTTATGAATGAAGCCTAAGCCTCCTTCAAGTGCCATGGCAATAGCCAATTGATATTCAGTAACAGTATCCATAGCCGCTGAGACCAATGGAATATTGAGCTGAATGTTTTTTGTGAGATTAGTTTTGGTTACTGTATTTCTTGGAAGAACTTCTGAATAACCAGGGAGAAGCAGAACATCATCGTAGGTGAGCGCTTCAAAAAGGAACTTTTCTGTATCGAGTGCCATAGCAAATAAATACTTGGTTTTATTTGCCGGACAAAAGTACAGAGATTGAGTGATTCTTGAAACAGCTGAGCCAAATTAATTTTTGCGCTTGAGCTGTTTTCTAGGATTAAGTGAGTTTTTGGAAAGTACTTACTAGTTTTTCAAAATCATCTTCTGCGTTATAAAGGTGTGGTGAAACACGAATAGAAGTCCCTCTAACCGATACATAAATGTGTTCTTGTAATAATTTTGATTTAATGGCTTCCATATCTAAATACTCTGGCAGCCTTAAACCAAATAAATGCTGCCCGCGATATTCTTCGTCCTCAACCTGAAAACCCAAAGCTTTAAGTTCCTTTAAATAAGGTACTGTTAGTTGATTACAATAATCTTGAATGTTTTCAGGCCCCCATTCATTCACCTGCTGAATTGCGCGAGTCAACATTGGAGTTAAAATGAAATTAGCACTTTCACCAACTTCGTACCTTATTGATCCAGGCTGATATTCGTCTTGATAATTGATGAGGTTTTGAAAATTCTCACTATTGAGCCTGTTCATCCAGTTATTTTCTACTGGGCTACCATCTTTAAAGTAATCTCCAAAATAGGCGACTCCCGTGGCATAAGGACCCATCATCCATTTATACCCCGCAGCAACAACCGCATCAGGTCTGAATTCTTGCACATCGAATGGTAAAGCACCAATAGATTGTGTTCCGTCAATAACCAACAGGGCACCTACTTCGTCAGCTCTTTCTCTAATTCGTTTTAAGTCGAATTTTGTGCCATCGGCCCAATGCACATGGCCTGTTGCCACTAGTTTGGTACTAGAATCTATAGTATCAAGGATCAACTCATTCCAAAGTTTACCTCTGCCTTCTTTTACTAGCGGTGGCGTGACATATTTAAGCTGAATCCCTTTTTCTTTTTCTAAAGCTTTCCAAGCATAAACGTTGCTAGGGAATTGCTCATCTGCAATGACAATGTTATCACCCTTACCTGCTTTTAGGTTTTTAGCCACATTGGCCATTGCATATGAAACGGAGGGAACAATAGCACATGATCTCTCATCCTGAGCATTGATCAGCTTGGCAAATTCTTTTCTTAGTCCCGATGTATTATTGAAGAAATCCTCAGGTTTGACAACCGTTGGGTCATCTTTCATGTAAACATTTCGCACACCTACTTCTGCCACACTTTTAAGCATAGGTGCCATATAGCTACAATTCAGGTAAGTGATGTCTTCTGGTAGATTGAAAAGGTCTTTTTGGTGATTCAGCATTACTGGTTGAAAATTAACTCCATTGAATGTTCGAAAGATACTTCTGGTTGTTCCAAAATTCGAGCAATTTCTTCTCCATCTCTTAAAAAAATGATGGTTGGTGTTTTACGAACATCCCATCCTTCTTCTTGCTCAAGTCTACTCTTTTTGTTCACGTCAACTCCATAGAGTTCCAGTTGATCATAGATTCCTAGTTCTTCACAGACGCGCATCAGGCGAGGGATTTCACGATTACTGTCATGACACCAAGTGCCCATAAATGCTTTGATCTGAACTCCTTTTAGACTTTTTTTCTTAATGTTTTTAAGGGTTTGAGTATCTACCAGGTAGGTCTTGTAATTGGTGTTGAACCAGATCTTGTATGGCATCTTCTTAAGCCCTTCCTTAGAAATAGGTCCGTTCAGTATCTTGTCTACATATTCAGACACACTTTCAGTTTCTACATTGTATTTCTTTTCTTGAGCTGAAGTTACAATGGGAAAAACCACCATTAGAATGATGAGAACGATGAGCGCTTTGTACATTTCCATACCTATTTTGTCAAGGAACGAAATATACCAATTAATCATATCTTTGCGGCCATGAACCTGAATGACATTTGGCATGATGTTCTGATCAATTTGCAAGCCTTCGATTTCTGGGGATTGATAGCCTTTGTGTCGGGGATTTTGGCAGTCGTCTATCTCATTAAAGAAAATATCTGGACATGGCCATTTGGGATTCTTTATACCATCATTTCACTCTTTGTGTTTTATGAATCGAGGTTGTATGGTGATCTGATCTTACATTTCTTTTTCTTGGTCTTGAATGTATATGGCTGGCTCCACTGGGTCAAAGGGAAGAACAGTAATGAAGACGAATTGCCAGTTACTCGACTCAAGTTAAAGCCAGCACTTCTTTACCTAGGAGTTTCAGTTTTACTGATTCTCGGTTTTGCACAATTCTTAATGCAATTGCCGGTTTGGTTTGATGGGATAGGTCCTCCAAGCCTTCCTTATTGGGATAGTACTACTTCCATGCTGAGCGTAACGGCCATGTGGTTAACAGCTCGAAAGCGTATTGACAATTGGTACTATTGGTTCTTAATTGATGTATTAGCCGCAGGAATTTACTTTTATAAAGAACTTTACTTTTATTCAATCCTTTACCTGATCTATATCGTTATGGCTGTGGCAGGGTATAGAGCTTGGAGGAAAAGTTTACACCTCAACAAATAGTCAAATGATCACAGTGGCAATAGTTGGACCAGAAAGTACGGGGAAATCCACACTTGCGAGATCTCTAGCAGCGTATTATGGCACTGAATGGGTTCCTGAGTATGCAAGAGAATACCTAAATCAACTAGAAAGACCTTATAATCAGGCTGATCTAAACCAAATTGCAAAGGGGCAACTTCTTGCGGAAAAGAAAGCAAGACTTAAAGCAAATAATGAGCTATTGATCTTGGATACAGACTTGCAGGTGATCAAGATCTGGAGTGAATTCAAATACGGTAAATGTGATCCATGGATCCTTCAGCAATTAGACTTGAATCAACCAAGTATCTACATTCTCACTTACTTCGATATACCCTATGAGGAAGACCCATTGAGGGAAACTCCCGAAAAAAGGCCTGAGCTTTTCGATCTTTATGAAAAAGCACTCAAGGAATCGGATTCTCCCTATGTAGTGGTTCAAGGAAATCAGAGCCAGAGATTAGAGCAAGCTATCCAAGCCATCAGACCAATTGTCTAAATGTTTAGTTTTCTAAATATTCCTTACTAGTTTTGCACATAATAAAGGGGTGCCCACTTCTCGAATTATCGAGGGTTAAAGACGGGCTGAGATTATACCCATTGAACCTGATGCAGGTAATGCTGTCGCAGGGATATGGTGGTCTAACGTAAACGGCAGGCTTCCCCTAGCCTCCATTGTTGAACCATTTATTATTAATCATGAGGAAAATTTATTTGATGTCGGCATTGATGCTATTGCTGATGAGTGCGTTCGCACAAAACCGGGTTAGAGGGAAGGTTTTGGACGAAAAAACAGGAGAAGAGCTCTTTGGAGCAAGCGTTGTGCTCTCTCCTAGTAACAAAGGAACTACAACGCAAAGAGATGGGAGTTTTGACATTACGAATGTGGAGGATGGTGACTATACCATTCGTATTTCGATCATTGGTTATGACAGACTAGAGAGATCTATTCAGGTTAATGCCAATATGGATTTGACTTTCAGACTAACAGAGAGTACCACTCAATTACAAGATGTGATTGTAACAGGGACAAGGGCTGATGAAAAGACTCCTACTACTTATACCAATATTACATCTGAAGAAATTGAAAAGCAGAATTTAGGTCAAGACCTGCCATTCTTACTCAATTGGACACCTTCTACCGTTGTGACCTCAGATGCTGGTGCTGGAGTGGGTTATACTGGAATCAGAATTAGAGGTAGTGACCCCACCCGTATTAATGTGACCATCAACGGTATTCCTGTCAACGATTCGGAATCTCAGGGTGTGTTCTGGGTAAATACTCCTGATTTTGCATCAACTACCTCATCTATTCAGGTGCAAAGAGGAGTAGGTACTTCTACCAATGGAGCCGGGGCCTTCGGAGCCTCTCTTAACCTTTTGACCAAAGGAGTAAGTACTGTTCCTGCAGCTCAAGTAAACACTAGCTTCGGTTCTTTCAACACACAGAAATACAATGCTATTTTCTCATCGGGTTTGTTAGATAGCAATTGGGCTTTCGAAGGAAGGTTGTCTCAGATCAGCTCCGATGGGTATATTGATAGGGCCTCTTCTGACCTAAGTTCCTATTACTTTTCTGGAGGTTACTACGGAGATAATACAAGTGTTCAGTTCATCCACTTTGCTGGAGATGAAATTACTTATCAGAGTTGGTGGGGAACACCAGAAGCGAGATTAGAAAATGACGCTGCCGGTATCGAAGAGGTGATCATCAACAATGGCTACTCTCAAGAGCAAGCCCAAAACCTCAGGAATTCTGGTAGGACATTTAACTACTACTTGTATGACAATCAGGTGGATGACTATGGTCAAGATCATTATCAATTACACTTTAGCCAGAAGCTGGCAGAAGGCTGGAATTTCAATACAGCATTTCATTACACAAAGGGCTCAGGGTATTTCGAAGAGTTCCGAGATGATGAATACTTAGCTGATTATGGTTTGCAGGATGTAACCTTGGGAGGTGCTACTATTTCATCTACTGATCTGATCAGAAGAAGATGGTTGGACAATGATTTCTATGGATTGACTTATGATCTAAACTATACCGGTTCAGATTTTGAAGCCGTTTTAGGTGGTGGATACAACGAGTATGACGGGCTACACTTTGGTGAAGTCATTTGGGCCCAATATGCGTCTAATGGAGATATTCGGCATAGATTTTATGAAAGTAGGTCGGATAAATCTGACTTTAACACCTATTTAAAGGTGAATTATCAAGCAACTTCTAAGCTAAATCTGTTTGCCGATGCTCAGGTTCGTTCGGTTGCTTATAAAGGTGCAGGAATAGATAATGATCTACGTATTATCGATTTCGATGAAAACTGGTTTTTCTTCAACCCAAAACTTGGGCTTACTTACAATTTGAATAGCGAAACGAATTTATATGCCTCATTTGCTGTGGGTAATAAAGAGCCTAATAGATCGGATATCATAGATGCCCCAGCAGGTGGGAATCCTGAACATGAAACATTGAATAACCTTGAGGTGGGTTTCAAAAAGAATACCGGGAGATTTGCATTTGAGGCGAACTACTATTTGATGGACTATAAGAATCAGTTGGTGCTCACTGGAGACGTAAATGATGTGGGAGCTTCCATTAGAACCAATGTGCCCGATAGCTATAGAATGGGAGTTGAATTAGTCGGAGGTATACAGGTTACACCCTGGTTCAGGTGGCAAGCTAATTTGGCTTTGAGTAGAAATAAGATCAATGCTTTCGAAGAGATCATTTACGATTATGGAGCAGGCTTCGATGAATTTAACGAAGTAAGAACAAATTTTGAAGACACTGACATTAGCTTTTCACCAAATGTTATAGGAGGAGGCCAATTCACTTTTATTCCAGCTAAAGACCTTGAGCTTACCATACTTTCGAAGTATGTTGGAGATCAGTTTTTAGATAACACCTCTAATGAGAATAGAAAGATCGATGCCTTCTTTGTCAATGACTTTAGGATCAATTATTCTTTCAAGACAGAGTTTATTAAAGAGATAGACTTGAACCTTTTGATCAATAACTTCTTGAATGAAAAGTATGAGTCGAATGGCTATACTTTCGGTTATTTCGGAGGTCCAGATTATGAGGTAAGAGAGAATTATTTTTACCCTCAAGCAGGAACAAATTTTCTATTCTCAGTAGGACTTAATTTCTAATGATAAATCAATGAGCGTCTCTTTCAATGAGGAAGAGACGTTCTTTTATCCTTTTTCTGGTCCGCTCATGCAATCGTTTACTTAAAAAGGCTATTTCATAGTCTATCAAATCGCGCTCTTATCTGCATATTGTGTTAATTTTAGGTAGAGTGCTGCTGTGCACATTTAAAGAGTTGAGCCATGAGAGAGACTGCCCTTGGTATTGATATAGGAGGAACTTTCACAAAATTCGGATTGACCGATGTGGAAGGGAATGTGATGATGGAAGGATCCATCCCAACTTATACGCACAAAGAAATAGAGCCTTTCTTAGACTCTCTTAGTGAAGCCATTAACCAAAAACTTGATGAGATCTCTGAGCCAATCGAGATCTTGGGTATTGGTATCGGAGCACCAAATGGTAACTACTATAACGGAACGATAGAATATGCTCCAAATCTTCATTGGAAAGGTATTGTTCCGTTTATCGATCTGTTCAAAAAGCACTTCGATCTGCCTATGGTGCTTACCAATGATGCAAATGCCGCTGCTATTGGAGAAAAAGTATTCGGTGGTGCAAAAAACATGAATGACTTTATTGTCATCACGCTTGGGACTGGTTTAGGCTCTGGTTTGGTAACTCGTGGAAAATTGATCTACGGACACGATGGCTTAGCTGGCGAATTAGGTCACACCAACGTTTATCCTGATGGTAGAGAATGCAACTGTGGTAAAAGAGGTTGCTTAGAGACTTATGCCTCTGCATCCGGGATCAAGCGTACTGTTTTCAAGTTGATGGCAACCAATAATGTAGATACGGTTCTCAGAACTTATACCTATGAGTCTTTGACCTCAAAGAAGATTACAGAAATGGCCTTGCAAGGAGATCCAATCGCACTTGAGGCTTATGAATACACAGCTGATATACTTGGCTTAAAACTAGCCGATGCTGCTGCAGTGACCAGTCCAGAAGCCATATTCTTATTTGGCGGATTAGCAAAAGCAGGAGATATCATAGTGGAGGCTACTAAGAAAAGTTTTAATGAATATCTATATCCTGGATATAAAGGAAAGATCGAGATCAAGCTTTCTGATTTGATGGACAAAAATGCTGCCGTCTTAGGAGCAAGTGCATTAGTTTGGAGTGAGATCGCTCATAGCGATACCATCAGTGTGCCTCAGCAAGCGAGAGCGGTTTAAGAAGATGCTCTTTAACATCATTCCAAAATTTTACTCTAACTAATAATGATTCTTTGAAATCAGGTGTAAGGTTATTCGCAGTAACTATCCTCTTTTTTTAAAGGAGGTGCCTGAAAGGCGGAGGATTATTTAGGAGTTATATATTCTACATTTTTTTGTGTAAACCTATTTCAGGATAAGACAAGACGGCCCTAATCCCCCTAACCCCCTTTTCAAAAAAGGGGGATAAATGTTATTCCCCTGCCCCTGTTAGTGTTGTCACTAACAGGTAAAGGACCATGGATTTATTAAGAGCTATTCTCAATTCTCCTTGTTCTCTTTTCAAGGAAGAAAGATATTTGGAATCTCATTGAAACCAACTTGAACAGTTATGTCATCACACCACATTGTTAGAGACGAGCAAGAACCCGCTTTGCTTATAGATGATGCTCAAGCCATACCCTTTGAGTTTGTAGAACTGCTCTTGGAGTGGTCGCCTAAGGTCTTTGTAACCTCAAGAACGTTAGATGAGGTTTTAGATTGGAATGTTAAAGTCGATGTGGTTATTGCACACTTCAGCGAAATAGAAGAACTCAAGCCTAAGCTAAAACCCCAATCTCCGGTTAAGCTTTTGGCTTTCGATGAAGGAGAACCCTTGCTCCCTGCGGCTTTTATTGCCCTAAAGGATCTCGACCACAAGGCGGTGAATGTAATGGCAGATACTTTCCAGTCTGAAATATTAGATTTGATCAGAACACATTCGGACTCCCTAGATACAGTGCTTTTTTACAATGCACAAAAGTGGGTTTATTCAAGTAAAGGTATCTTTCAGAAATGGGTGACTATTGGCGAAGTTTTTGGAGTGCATCCTATTGTGCAGGGCACTTATTTTAAGACAGAGGGTTTCTTCCACAACTTAGAAAATGAAATGTACTTAGAGCCTTTTGAACTGACTTCTGAGGTTCAAGGTAAGGTTCGAATTGAAACCAACCAACATCCTTTTTGGCTGATAGAAGAGATGAAGACGGATGTTTATTTATAAAATATACCTCTCACCATTCGATTTTTATCCTGCATATCCTGCCTTAGCTCAATTTCAGAATAGCCTTCATTTTGAAGTAGTTCTACTACTTGCTTTCCATAAGACTCATGGATCTCGAAGAACAGGTGACCCGAATTTAAAAGTGCAGATTTCGCTTTTTGAGCAATTACTCTGTAAAAAAGAAGTGGATCATCATTCGGAACGAACAGCGCCAATTTAGGTTCATACTCCAAGACGTTGGAATGCATATGTTCGCGATCAGATTCGGGAATGTAAGGAGGGTTACTAATGATGATATCGTATTTGCTTGGAATCTCTTGGTCCAGAATATCCAGCTTATTGAAGCTCACCTTTGCCTTCAGTTGCTCAGCATTTTTATTAGCCAGCGCCAAAGCCTCATTTGAGATATCAATTCCATTGGCTTTTAAGCCTTCCGTCTCAAGCGCTAGTGTAATAGGAATGCAACCCGTTCCGGTTCCAATGTCCAAAACCCTAGTTTCCAGACTTCCAGATTCACTGATTTCCGCAATCACCCAGTTCACCAATTCTTCTGTTTCTGGACGCGGAATCAAGGCTTCGGGTCCACATTGAAACTTCCTGCCGTAGAATTCTCCGAAACCTACAACATGTTGGAGAGGGGTAGAGGCTCGTAGCAATTTGAGGTCATGTTGCATCAAATGATCATCAAATGAGACTGGCATATTCATAGCCAATTTCATTGAATCAACATGAAATCGATCTTCTAAATAGTGCTTTGCCAACGCAGTTACTTCGCGCTCTTCATACAAGTTTGCTAATTCATTGATAACTTGTCGCAATAACTCTTTTGCAGGCTTTTGAGGCATGATACAAAGTAAAGCAAATATCGATTCAAAGGATTTCTCCCAAGCGGATATTCTCTATATGCAACGTGCTTTGGAGCTTGCTGCAATAGGAAGAGGGTCAGTTAGTCCTAATCCCATGGTGGGTTGTGTCATTGTTCAAAATGGAAAGATCATAGGTGAAGGTTGGCACCGCAAGTATGGAGAAGCGCATGCGGAAGTCAATGCAATAAATAGTGTAGAGGACCATACCTTATTAAGAGAGGCTACTTGCTATGTTACGTTGGAGCCTTGTGCTCACCATGGAAAAACGCCTCCATGTGCAGATCTATTGATCGAGAAGAAATTAAAAAGGGTAGTAGTAGCTGTTGGAGATTCGAATCCTTTGGTTGGCGGAGAAGGTATCGAGCGAATGAAAGCTGCAGGTATCGATGTTGAAACTGGCTGTCTGGCTCAAGAGGCTTTGGACTTGAATGTTCGGTTCTTCACATTGATGGAGAAGAAAAGACCATATATCATTCTGAAGTGGGCCCAAACATCTGATGGTTTTGTAGCACGAATGAATTTCGATTCGAAATGGATCAGTAATGAGTATTCTAGGAGTTTAGTGCATCAATGGAGGGCGCAAGAGGATGCTATTTTAGTGGGGATCAACACGGCCATATACGATAATCCTACGCTCAACGTCAGAAGCTGGTCAGGGAAAGATCCGCTGAGAATTCTGATCGATCGAAATTTAAAACTGGATTCGGATAACAATCTGATGCAGGGTGCAATTCCTACTTTGATCTACAATACGAAGAAAACTACTCAGCAGAACAACCTTGAGTATGTAAAGATCAATCGGTCAAATTTCATTAAAGACTTGGTGGCAGATCTCGGCAAACGCCAAGTACAATCTCTGATCATTGAAGGTGGGTCGGCCACACTCAAAGCCTTTATTGATGCCGATCTTTGGGATGAAGCAAGGGTCTTCACTGCAGATGTTTCATTTGGTGAAGGCATTGAAGCACCAGATATTCAGGGGAAAATACTATCTCAGTACAACTCCAAGGGCGATGAAGTGAAGATTTTCAGCCCCCCCCGCCTGACGGCACCTCCCCTGAAAGGTGAGGAATTGGGTTTTTCCTAGCCGATGATGTTGTCGTTTTCAACAATTAAATTCTCATCAACAACTCTTTGGTTCAGTCCAAAGTAAGACCCGACTTCCTAGACCCGTCATTCCCACGCAGGCGGGAATCTCTAAATATGGCTATTTCGATTTCTGCCTTTGTCGGTGTTGTCACCGACAAGAAAAACTGGTCATTTGATCAGTCGATCACAAGACCAGTAAAATGGTGGAATAGTTGGCACTAAACTTTCCACCTCAGCCTGTCGGCACCCTGCCTTTGCCGGACAGGCAGGCTCCGCCAGCGGATGACCGGCACCTATTTGAACCAAAATAAGTAGTTAGGAAGCTAAATCACCCATTTAAGTAGAAAATGCTTCGGCCTTAGCTGTCCCCCGCTGGCCGGGGTAGGGGGTGGACATATGTTCCTCAATTTTGAACCGAATGTCCAATCTCTCCGTTAACTTTGCATTCCAATTTCAAGACATATGGCAGAAGAACTGATCATCGAGAATTCAGCAACGAAAGCTGAGAAATATGAAAGCCTCATTCCTCAGATAGAAGCACTTGTGACAGGTGAACCTGACCTTACCGCCAACTTGGCAAATATTGCTTCCGCTTTAAAATACGGAATGGACTTCTTTTGGGTAGGGTTCTATCTTGTAAAAGAGGATGAGTTGGTATTGGGTCCTTTCCAAGGCCCGATCGCCTGTACGAGGATCAGAAAAGGGAAAGGGGTTTGTGGTACAGTTTGGGAAAAGGCTCAAACCTTAGTGGTTCCGAATGTCGATGAGTTTCCCGGACATATTGCATGTAGCTCAGCTTCAAAATCTGAGATTGTTCTACCCGCCTTTAAGAACAATGATGTTGCCCTCATACTTGATGTCGATTCAGACCATCTCAATGATTTTGATCAAGTCGATCAGAAATACCTAGAGCAATTGATGAAAGTGATTGAAGGATTGATCTAAGAATATCCTATTATTTACTTTTTGTCATTTTCTGACAATTCAGCAATTACTGTTTGTCCGCCTCTGGTGATTTCTCCCGGTTTTACTTTAATGTCTGCATCTAAAGGAAGGAAAAGGTCTACTCTCGATCCGAATTTGATAAAGCCGAATTCACGGCCTTGGATCACGCTATCGCCTTCATGGATATACCATTTGATCCTTCGAGCGGCAGCTCCAGCGATCTGCCTGATCAGAATATCTACATTCTTATGGATCTGATAAACTACAGTGGTTCGTTCATTTTCTATACTTGACTTAGGATGCCAAGCAACTAGGTATTTGCCTGGGTGATATTTGAAATACTTTACAAGTCCGGTCACCGGATTCCTATTCACATGCACATTCAAAGGCGACATGAATATGGAAACTTGAATTCGCTCATTACCCCTGAAATACTCATCTTCAGTTGTCTTTTCTACCACCACTACTTTTCCATCTGCTGGAGCTAGTATCTGCTTTTCGTTGAGCTCGATATGACGAGCTGGATTTCTGAAGAACTGTAGGAAAAAAAGAAATAAGATCAATGAAACACCTCCAATGGCTATTTGAATAGGCATTGGCAGCGCAGTGAGGTAAATTATACCAAAATTGATTCCTGCTAAAACAAAGAAGAGGATTAATAGAAACCCTCTTCCTTCGTGATGTATTTTCATATAATTAGAATCCTCCTCTGTACTTATAGGTTTCTGCCACTTTTTCAATAGCTACCACATAAGCTGCAATACGCATAGGGATGTTATATTTTTGAGATGCATGATAAACTTTATCAAAGGCATCTTTCATAATTCTGTCAGATCTTCTGTTTACCCTTTCACGTGTCCATTTATAACCTAGTCGATTTTGAACCCATTCGAAGTATGAAACAGTAACACCACCTGCATTGGCCAAGATATCAGGCACTGCCATAATACCGTTCTCATTGATTACTTTATCGGCTTCTGCAGATGTTGGTCCGTTGGCGCCTTCAACGATCAATTTGGCTTTAACATTATTAACGTTTCCAGAATGGATAACATCTTCTACAGCTGCTGGCACTAAAACATCAACATCAAGCTCTAGTAAGTCACTTGGGTCATCCATTTTATCTGCGCCATCAAAACCTTCGAGCGTACCATCGTTTTCATTTCTGTATTCAATGGCTTTCTTGATATCTATGCCTTTATCATTGTGGTATGCACCAGAGATATCACTAATAGAAACCACAGTACAACCTCTCTCAGTCAAAAGCAAAGCTGCAAAGGAGCCAACGTTTCCAAATCCCTGAACAGCAATTGTAGCATGGTAAGGATTTATCTTCAGTTTTTCCATGGCAGCTAAAGCAGAAACCATTACGCCTCGGCCTGTAGCTTCAACCCTACCCAGGGAACCACCAAGCACAAGAGGCTTTCCAGTAACTACCGCATTCACAGTAGTTCCCATAGACCTAGAGTATTCATCCATCAACCAGGCCATTTCTCTTGGTCCTGTTCCCATGTCTGGAGCTGGAATGTCTCTGTCAGGACCGAATACGCCTGTCATTGCTTGTGTATAGGCACGGGTCAGTCTTTCGATCTCTCCTGCAGACATTTCCCTCGGATTACACTTGATTCCTCCTTTGGCACCGCCATAAGGAATATCTACTACTGCACATTTCCATGTCATCCATGCAGCTAGGGCTTTTACCTCGTCCAAATGAACGTCCATAGCATAACGCACTCCACCTTTAGACGGCCCAAGAATATTTGAATGGATCACTCTGTGACCCTCAAATACCTCAATAGAACCGTTATCCATAGTAATGGGGAGGGAAACGGAGACTTGTTTAGAGGGAGATTTTAAAACATTGTACACTTGTTGGTCCAGTCCCAGCACCTCGGCTGCAATATTAAATCTGGACATCATTGACTCAAAAGGATTTGCTTTATCCTTAATTGGAGCCGGTTCGATGTAACCCATAGGGAGTAAGTTGTTTTTTAAGACGTGTCAAAATTAAAGAAATTTTAACCGAATATGACCAAGAGAAAGCCCCTTATTTTCGAATCAAAGGATTAAGTAGAGATATGTTGATGCGAATGGTAAGCTTAGTAACAATCCATCAAATCTATCGAGAAAACCTCCATGCCCGGGTAATGACCTTCCAGAGTCTTTAATAGCCAGACTTCTTTTAAAATGAGACTCTGCCAAGTCACCAATTGAGCCAAAAACGGAGACGATCGTAGCCAGACCCAACCACTCAAATAGACCTATTTCTCCAAAGATTTTGTAGAAGCCATAAGCAAAGATTAAACTCAGAATAAATCCACCAATGGCACCTTCCCAAGTTTTTTTAGGTGATACAGCTTCAAAGAGCTTTCTTTTCCCCATTGTCTTTCCAGCAAAATAGGCACCGGTGTCATTCGACCATTGAAGGAAGAGAATCCCCAAAACCAGAACATAATTATAATAGCCTTGTATAAAGGCGATACTACAGAAAAGGATAAACGGCAGTGCAATGTATACAATGCCCATGGTAGTGATCCCGATATTTTGAATTGGTTGTGAGACTGAAATCCGCAGAAGAGGGTAGATGAAAACAAGCGCAAACAAAGCTGGCAATAACCAAAGTACCTCTGGTAAAACACCTAGTTCATAGATACTAAAGACTAGACCAAAAGTAATACTTGAAAATAATATTGCCCATAATTCGTAAGGATGTCGTCCCGTGATTTTGGATAGTTGATAGAATTCTTTGAGCGTTAGAAGCATGATGCCCAGACAAACGGCTCCAAATCCATAAGGTGATAGTACAAATGCAGTTACTATAATTGCGGCACCCAGTATCGCAGTTAAGGCCCTAAGTGCTAAATTATTCATCTCCGAATTTTATTTCTTCTTCTATAATTTTCAAGGCTTTGATCACCCCATCTGGATTTACTCTTACCTCCAACCCCCCAAACTTATAAGCGTGGTCTTGTAAGTTGAACACAATAGCTGTTACTCCTTTATTGATCAGAACGTCTTTAACAATCTCTGCTTGGTGTGGAATAGTAGTTTTGAAAACAGTTTGCCAGTTGCTCACTCTACAGCTTTTGAACGAAGATATCGATTTCTGAAAACTACCATGAGAACTATAAAGAAAACTGCAGCAGCAATTTGTAAAGGAAGTGGTATAGACTCCGAATCGTCAATATTAAAGTCACTCTCAGAAAATTGAAAAGAGTAGGCCATTATTACTGCAATTCCATTGTTGGTGGCATGGGCAATTATAGGATACCAAATATTCCCAGACCAGACGTACAGGTATCCAAAAACACCACCTAAGAGCATTCGGGGCACTAGGCCAAAGAATTGCATATGGATCGCGCCAAAGATAAATGCTGAAACCCAGATAGCTATGTGCTTATTTGTGGTGAGTCTTTGTAGACTATTTTGTAAAACCCCTCGAAATAGAAATTCTTCACCAATAGCAGGGGCTGCAGCAATTACAACAAAGCCAATCAGAAATTCACCAAAGTTGTTAAATGTAGTGAACTGTTCAGTAGCCTCAGCTAGCTGCTCT
>CBFIDS010000134.1:0-17750 GCA_965661435.1 Roseivirga sp. | reverse complement strand
TGTCATTTTATATCAATTGATAGATCCGGATCTCGGAATGAGATTGACTGAAATAACCATCGAGAACTCTGAGCAAATGATGCGTGGATTTGGAGCTCCTGAAGATCAAATTCAAGAGAGTATTGCAGGAATGCGAGGTACAAATAGCTATAGTATGAAAAATCAACTACTTGGTCTTTTATACGCTGGAATTATTGGAAATGGATTAGTTACGCTTATTTTAGCGGCTATAGCTAAGAAAAATAGAGAAGAAGAATTCTAATTTGATAGATCTTTCAATTGTAATACCGCTTTTTAACGAAGAGGAATCATTACCAGAATTAATGGAATGGATAAGCCGTGTGAATCAGTCACATGGCTTTTCTTATGAAGTTGTTCTGGTAGATGATGGTAGTACTGATGATTCTTGGGAAGTCATCACCAAACTTTCAAAAGAACATCCGATCAAAGCTGTCAAGTTCAGCAGGAATTATGGTAAGTCTGCCGCTCTAAATACTGGCTTTAGACATGTTCAAGGCAAGGTTGTGATCACAATGGATGCAGACCTTCAAGATAGTCCGGACGAAATACCAGGATTGATCGAAATGATCAATTCAGGGGAACATTTGGTTTCCGGCTGGAAAAAGAAAAGGCACGACCCAATTTCAAAAACCATACCCTCTAAGTTTTTCAATCGAGTAACAAGAATGATCTCAGGTATCAAACTTCATGATTTCAATTGTGGACTTAAAGCATACGATCACAGAGTGGTAAAGACGCTCGAGATCTATGGCGAAATGCATCGTTACATCCCTGTGATTGCTAGAAGAAACGGATTCACCAAGATATCTGAAAGGGTGGTAGAACATAGAGCTAGGAAGTATGGTACTACTAAGTTTGGACTTGAGAGATTTGTCTATGGCTTTTTAGACCTAGTATCTATTTCCTTTGTGAGCAAATACAAAAAGCGTCCCATGCACTTTTTTGGAAGTTTGGGTACTCTGTCATTCTTAGCAGGGTTCTTCATGGTGCTATGGATTGTCTGGGAGAAGGTCAGAGCGATTTATATTCTCCATTCACCTAACTACAGAGATGTAGTTGAGCAACCATTATTTTTCTTGGCCTTGACTGCCATTATTATTGGAGTTCAACTCTTTTTGGCAGGGTTTATAGGAGAAATGATGGTCATGAATAATAGCAAGAAGAATGATTACGTCATCGTTGAATCTATTGGTCTTGTATAATGCATTTCTATTCGATCGTCATCCCCGTCTATAATCGTCCCGAAGAAGTTAAGGAGCTATTAGAATCCCTTACCCTTCAATCCTTCAAAAACTTTGAGGTGCTTATTATCGAAGATGGATCTAAAGAAAAATGTGAATCCATAGTAGATCAATTTAAAGAGAGGCTGGCTATCCAGTATTTCTTCAAGGAAAACTCCGGGCAAGGGTTTACACGTAATTTTGGTTTCGAAAGAGCAAAAGGTGATTATATCATAGTATTTGATTCGGACTGTATCATTCCTGAAAATTACTTTCAAGCCTTAGAGGAATTTTTAAGACTAAATGAAGTAGATGCTTTTGGTGGGCCAGATAAGGCACATCCGAATTTCAATGATCTCCAGAGGGCAATCAGTTATTCTATGACTTCGCCTTTTACCACAGGAGGGATCAGAGGTGGTAAAACACATATTGGTCAATTTCACCCTCGAAGTTTCAATATGGGGGTCTCACAGGAGGTTTTTAAAACAACTAAGGGCTATAAGATCACTCGAATGGGAGAGGACATAGAGTACAGTATCAGGGTCATTAAAGAGGGATTTAAAACAGCACTTATTCCTGACGCATATGTTTATCATAAACGAAGGACAAGCTTGACTCAATTTTATAAGCAACTTCATTTCTTCGGAAGAGCAAGAGTCAATGTCAATCGCTTTTGGCCAGGAGAATTGAAATTAGTTCACCTGCTTCCTCTTATTTTTACCTTCGGGGTTTTTGGATGGCTGTCTACACTTGTCTGGTCCAAAGAATTATTCAGAATAGGAGCCGTGATGCTAGGATGCTATTACTTATTGATATTCATGGATAGTACTTTCAAGAATAAATCTTTATCGATAGGGGTAATGAGTATCATAACCTCTTTTATTCAGCTTTTTGGTTATGGAATGGGGATTATGGCGGAATGGATTCGGCCTAGAGGAAATCAGTTCTTCGCACAGAAGTAGATGATCTCTTTTTCTGGTAAAGCATAACGTTTTACCGTTTCTTTTGGTAATTCCATGACAAATTTGTCTTCAGTCACATTGAAACCAGCTTTGTCAAGTCGCTTTCCATAATCTAGTCCAAACAATCTCACATGGTCATTTTGCCAATAGATTCTTTCCCGTTCTTTCGGATCAGTTATGCTCGGGTCTTCTAATGTTGTTTCTCTACTGTAATCTTGTGGAGACTGAATGATAGCCCAGCCACCTGGTTTAAGGACTCTGTGTATCTCTGACATTGCTTTGATATCATCATCGACATGCTCCATCACGTGGTTGCAAAATACTACATCGAAAGTGTTAGCTTCATAGGGTATGTCGTGTACATCCATTTTAACATCAGCCAAAGGAGATTCTAGATCTGCAGTTGTGTAATCTAGATTCTCCATTGATTTGAATATTTTGATGAAGCAGAGTTCAGGAGCAATATGCAGAAGTTTATGTGGTTTATTGAAAAATTGAGTTCTCTCTCTTAAGTAAAGCCACATCAGTCTGTGTCTTTCCAGCGAGAGCGAATCTGGGCAGAGTGCATTGGGTCTTGGATTCAATCTACCATAAGGCAGAAACTTCCTGTAGCTGATCTGACAAATAGGGCACTCTACATTGTTGCCCCTCATGAATAAACTGATGAAACGAAGGAAATAGTGGCTCACATACTGCAAATATTTCCTTGGGATATACCGTAAAGCTAAACTTATCAGTTTTTTCATAGTCTAAAGTTCCGCAAAGATATGAATGATTAAAGTTCAACAAACTGCCATCTAAACAGAGATGTGCCGAATTACGAAACTTATTTACCGTTCTTATAAATCAACTATTCTTTTTTAAACCATTAAACCCCCATAAGCATCTAAAAATCAAAGGTTTTAGTAAAAGAAACATTCAAACAAATAAAAATTAAAGAGGTTAATGTTACAGTCCGTTAAACCATAAAAGTGTCGAATTAATTAATTATTTCAGAGGCGCTAAAGTTTTTTAGGTGGACAAAAACCAAAAAAGAATAAACATAATTTCGCAAACGAATTTTAAGAATAGACAAAAGTCATGAAAAAAAAGCTGATCATATTTGGATTAATTGTAGTGGCAACCATAGTAGTTGCAACTACCGTTTTCAACCCTTCTACTGCTGAAGAAGGTCCTTCACTTTTTACCACTGCTGAAGAAGGAGAATTTACCGTTGAGGTCACAACTACTGGTGAGCTTTCAGCTGAAAGATCGACCAACATTCTGGGGCCAGTAAATGCTAGAGATTACGGAATCAGACAAATCACGGTACAGTCATTGGTAGAAGAAGGAACCCAGGTGAAAGAGGGTGATTTTGTTGCTCAACTTGATCCGGGAGAACTTTATGATAAGCTTCAGCAAGAAAAAGAGCAACTAGATGCTCAGATGGCAGAATATGATAATGCTAAGATAGATACTGCCTTAACCTTAAGGGGCGAAAGAGATAAATTGATCAATTTAGATTATCAAGTAGAAGAAAAACTTCTTCAATTAGAGCAATCTCAATATGAGCCGCCTGCTACAATCAAGAAATACGAAAATGAATTAGCGAAGCTTAAAAGAGATAAGGAAAGAGCTATAGAGAACTATAACTTAAGAAAAGAGCAAGCCAAGGCTAAAATGATCGAAGAAACTGCTGATCTAAGAAGAAGGCAGAATAGATACAATAGTATGCAAGGGCTATTGGATGATTTTACGATCAATGCCCCTCAGGCAGGGATGGTTATATATGCTAAGAATGGTGGTGATAGGGTTACTGAAGGTACTCAAATCAACGTTTGGGACCCTAGAGTAGCTGAGCTTCCAGATTTGACTAGCATGATCTCTACTACCTTTATCAATGAGGTGGATATCAGAAAGATTCAATCAGGTCAGGATGTAGAAATTGGTTTAGACGCATTTCCAGATAAGAGATTAACAGGAAGAGTGATCAGAGTGGCGAGAGTAGGTCAGCAAAATCCTAACTCAGATGCTAAAGTATTTGAAGTTCAAGTTAGAGTGAACGAAAGAGATGCTGACCTTAGACCAGCAATGACTACTAGTAATGTCATTATTACTCAACAATTAGAGAGTGTTGTTCATGTTCCTTTAGAATGCTTAAACACTTATAATGATTCTATCAACTATGTGATCAAGAAGAATGGTACACTTCAGGAAGTAAAAGTTGGTCTAACCAATAGTAATGAAGCCGTTATTGAAATGGGAGTAGAAGCGGGTGATGTACTTTACTTATCTAGACCTGATGGAATAGAAGGTGAAGAGCCAAATCTTATCCCTGAGTTAAATGGGACTAGAAATGAAAAATATGAGCTAAATACTCCAGAAAGTCCTCTTAATGAAGGTGAGTGGTTAATGCCTGATGGTTCTCCAATGTCTCCAAGAATGATTCAGGGTTTAAAAGACAGAGGAATCACTGATCCTGAAGAAGCTAAGAAAATGATGGAAAGAATGGGCGGTGGCTCAAGAGGTGGAGCAAGAGGTGGTGCTGCCAGAGGTGGTGCTGCAAGAAGTGGCCAACAATAATTAAGATCGACTCTTAAATTATGAACAAGAAAACATTATTGTCCAACTTTTACATCGCCCTAGAGGCGGTGATAGCTAATAAAGTCAGGTCTTTACTGACAGCTTTAGGTATCATATTCGGTGTTGCCGCTGTAATTGCCATGTTGGCAATTGGTAATGGTGCCCAAAGTGAGATCCTTGAGCAAATTGAGCTTGTTGGAGTTAACAATATTATCGTACAACCGAACATTGAACAGGTTGAGCAGAAATTAGGTGGTGACGAAGAAGAAGAGGGCAACAAATTCTCTCCGGGATTAAAGTTATTGGATGTAGAAAGCATTAGAAAAACTATCCCTGGAGTTGAAAGAATTAGTCCTGAAATTCTACTTGAGTCATATATTATCAAGAATGGTGTTAGAAGGAGTTCAAAATTAGTAGGTGTTGAACCTAGTTATTTTGAAGTAGCCAATTTCGAATTGTTGGATGGTGAAATGTTCAATGAACAACAACTAAGATTGGGGATGCCTGTATGTATCATTGGAAAAGGGATTGCCACTAAGTTTTTCCCAAGACAAAATCCAATTGGCGAAAAGATCAAGGTGGGAAATCAATGGCTGGAAGTTATAGGTGTTTTGAAAGAAAGATACATTTCTGAAAAAGCCATTACTAACCTTGGTATTCGTGATTATAATATGGATGTCTACACCCCTATTCAATCTGTTCTTATTCGTTATATAAACAGAGATTTAGTCACTGGATCTGGTCTAAAGAAGACTTTCGGAGGTGGCTCAAGTCCTTTTTGGATGCGTTTCGTAACTCCACAAGCTGCAGAAGCGGAGCCTGCAAAACCCTCTAACTATCATCAGATCGATAGGTTAGTTGTTCAAGTGGCTGAATCAGAAAAATTGAATCCAACGGCCGATGTTCTTGCCAGAATGTTAGAAAGAAGGCATTATGGTGTGGTCGATTTTGAAATTACAATTCCAGAATTACTTCTGAAGCAACAGCAAAGAACACAAAACATATTTAATATAGTACTAGCAGCCATTGCAGCTATTTCCTTGTTGGTGGGTGGAATTGGCATTATGAATATCATGCTGGCTTCTGTAATGGAGAGGATCAAAGAGATTGGCTTAAGATTGTCTATCGGAGCTAAATCGACTGATATCGTGATGCAGTTTTTGTTTGAAGCGGTAATGATATCAATCACTGGAGGTATAGTAGGTGTAATCCTTGGGATTGGTTTAGCCTATGCTGTTTCCAGTTTAGCAGATTTCCCTACTTCTATTAGCTTCTCTTCGATTATTATTTCGTTTGGTGTTGCAGCCACGGTAGGGCTAGTGTTTGGAATTACACCAGCAAGAAGAGCTGCTAGTCAGGATCCAATTACATCATTAAGACACGAATAAACCATATAACAATGAAAAAGGTCATATATACATTAATAGTTATTTTTTGCCTTTCGGGATATTCATATTCACAAGAAACAAGGACGCTTACACTTGAGGATGTTATTCAGTTAGCTCAGAAGAACTCAAGAAGTGCTAAGCAAGCAGAAACTCGAAGAACCTTAGGTTACTGGAATTATCAAGTGTTTAAATCTCAATTAAGACCTCAGCTCTTATTGAGAGGTGTCGCGCCTAATTATTTTGATAGGGCAACACCTATTACTCAGCCGGATGGAACCGTACAGTTTAGAACGATCAACCAAAACACGGCTGAGCTTAGCTTAGGATTAGAACAAGTAATTCCTTGGACCAATACCACTGTATCTTTTGACACAAGACTTCAGAGGTTTGATGATTTCGCGAGTGATGTTACAAGGTACCAAGGTGATCCTGTGGGTATTTCGATAACTCAACCGCTTTTTCAAGTGAATTCTTTCAAATGGAATAAAATCACGCAACCTCTGGAATATGAGCAATCGAAAAGAGAATATGTTCAAAGAATGGAACAGACCTCACAAATTGCGGCAAGACTATTTTTTCAGTTACTTGTTGAGCAGAAGAATCTGGAGATAGCAACACAGAATGAATCAGCCAATGATACAGTTTTTAGGGTTGAGCAAGGGCGATATAATATTGGTACATCTACGGAAGATCAGTTGCTTCAAACTGAGCTTAACCTTTTGACTGCTCAAAACGAAGCTCAACAAGCTAGACTTGATGTACAATCTCGCTCTTTGGAGTTGAGAAATTACATAGGTCTTACTGAAGAGGTGCAATTGGAGTTGATTCCACCGTCAGATGCCCCAGATTTTAAAATTGAGTATGAAGAAGCTCTCGAATATGCAAAAGAGAACCGTGCCGAATATTTAGATTTTCAATTAGATAGGTTGAATGCTGAACGAAATGTTGCTGAAGCACGAGCCAGAAGGTTTGATGCTACCTTAACAGCATCATTTGGTTATAACAGTGCTCAAACAGCAGATTTAAGTGGTGTGTATGACGGTAATAATGTTGCTACAGGGTCACGCGTGAATTTATTCTTTGCTCTTCCTATACTTGATGGTGGAAGGAATAAAGCTAGAATGAATCAAGCCAGAGAGAATCAGAAGCTTACAGAATTTACTGTAGAGCAAGAAGAGATTAATTTTGAACAAGAAATATCTAATGCAGTAAGGAATTTTGACCAGATCAGGAATCAAATTGATATTGCTGAGAAAAGACAGGAGATTGCCTTGAAGCGTTTCGAGATCACAAATGGTAGATACTTAGCCGGCAAGGTTGGTATTCTTGACCTTAATAATGCCCGAGAGACAAAAGATTCAGGTATCAGAAATTATATTTCTGCACTTCAACAGTACTGGGACGCATATTATGAGTTGAGAACGCTTACCCTATATGACTTCCAGAATAAAGAATTGCTTTACAACCCTCTTTTAGAGTATGATCCGAAATCAGATTCTGTAATAGAGGTGGAAAGAGATTAGTTCGCGAGAGACTAATAATTGTCTATTTAGACCTCTAAGCATTTGCTTAGAGGTCTTTTTATTTTACTGCCCTGTGTAAGTGAAAGGAGTGATATTTCTTAGCTCCTTTTTGACATCTTCTGAAACATTTAAAGTTTCAATAAAAGAACCTATGGTTGTTTCAGTGATCTTTTCATTGGTCCTTGTTAAGCCTTTCAGAGCTTCATAAGGTTTTGGGTAGCCTTCTCTTCTAAGAATGGTTTGAATGGCTTCAGCAACAACTGCCCAGTTATCTGTAAGGTCCTTATCGATGGCAGCTTGGTTAAGCTCTAATTTACCTATACCCTTGATCAGTGATTTAAAGCCAATTAGTGTATGACTTAAGGGTACACCAATATTTCTGAGCACTGTTGAATCTGTTAAGTCTCTCTGTAGTCTGGAAATAGGAAGCTTTGCAGATAAGTGCTCGTAAATAGCATTGGCAATACCGAAGTTCCCTTCAGCATTCTCAAAGTCTATTGGATTTACCTTATGAGGCATAGCGGATGAACCCACTTCTCCAGCTTTGATCTTTTGCTTGAAGTAATTCATAGAGACATATTGCCATACATCTCTAGAGAAATCTATGAGGATTGTATTGATGCGCTTCAGGGTGTCGAATAAGGCTGCTAGATGATCATAATGTTCGATCTGAGTAGTGGGATAACTTCTTTCTAAGCCTAAATAATCGGTTACAAACTTGTTTCCGAATTCATGCCAATTAGTATCAGGGTAGGCAACATGATGAGCATTGAAGTTACCTGTTGCCCCACCAAATTTAGCTGCAAAAGGAATGTCTCCTAAGTACACAAATTGCTCATTGATTCTTTTATAAAAGACTTCCATCTCTTTTCCTAATCTTGTTGGCGAAGCTGGTTGCCCATGGGTTTTGGCTAGCATGGCTACATTGGCCCATTCTTCACTCATCGATTTGATCAATGCATTAACTTCTAACAATACCGGTTCGATCACTTCATGAAGACCTCTTTTTAAGGAGAGAGGTATTGATGTGTTGTTGATGTCCTGAGATGTCAATCCGAAGTGGATGAATTCTTTGACACTCTGAAGCCCAAGATCATCAAATTTTTCTTTGAGAAAATACTCAACCGCTTTTACATCATGATTGGTGGTTTTTTCAATTTCCTTAATCCCTTCAGCATCGGCCAAGGAGAAATTCTTATAAACACTACGTAAGGAGTCAAATACCGAATTGTCTACTTCTCCTAATTGTGGTAATGGTAATTCACAAAGGGCAATGAAGTATTCAACTTCAACTTCAACCCTATATTTGATCAGGGCAAATTCTGAATAATACGCATCAAGTGGTTCTGTAACTCTTCTGTATCTTCCGTCAATGGGAGAAATGCCGGTTAAACTATTTAATTGCATCAAAAATGATTTTAATTAAGGAAAGCGCAAAGATACTAAAAACCACTTCTGGGTGCCTTATAGTCTAACGATTACTTCTATTCTAAATATGTGCTGCTTACTTTTGTACCCAGTAAACATCCTGCATGAATGTATGGTTGTGAAGACGAAAAATTGGAAAGATGGCATTCGGTTTATTTAAGAAAAAGAAGGATAAAAAATTAGATACTAGTATTAAGGAGATAGTGGTCAAAGAAGTGATCAAAGAAACTGAAGATGCAGTTTCAGTTCACTTTGAGCATCCGACTAGGGGTCAAATCAACTATAGATCAGGTCAATATTTCACCCTCATTTTCGAAATAGATGGAAAAGAGGAGAGAAGAGCTTATTCCGTTTGTTCATCCCCATTTACAGATGCTAATCCCGCTGTTGCGGTAAAAAGAGTAGATGGAGGAAAAGTATCGAACTACATCAATAGTGAGTTGAAGTCAGGAGATACTGTAAGGGTTATTCCTCCGATGGGCAATTTCACAACGGATTTTCAATCTAAAAATCAGAGAAGCTTGGTGCTTATTGGTGGTGGAAGTGGAATTACTCCATTGATGTCTCTGGCTAAATCTGCTTTGGACCAAGAGAAAAACAGCCAAGTCATTCTTCTTTATGCTAATAGAGATGTGGATTCTATCATCTTTAAAGAAAAGCTAAAGGAACTGAATAATGCCAATTCTAATTTCTCAGTAATTCATGTGCTTGAAAATGATGCCAATTCTTTTGCCGATCACCAAGGTTACGTGACAGAAGAGATCATTAAAGAGCTTATTAATAAGGTAAACGACCCCAAGGCTGATTACTTTGTGTGTGGGCCAGCACCAATGATGGACATTGCGATTGAGTCTTTAGAAAAAGCAGGAGTCGATAAAGATCAGATCATCAAGGAAAGCTTTACTACAGATACTAAGAAAGATAAAGTTCAAGAGTCTTCAGATGAGATCGTAGCTAGAGAGGTGACGGTCATTATGGATGAAGAAGAATATAAATATACTGTAAAGCCTAAAGAGACGATATTAGAAAAAGGACTAGATGAAAACATAGATCTCCCTTTCTCTTGCCAGAGTGGACTTTGTACTGCATGCAGAGGGAAATGTCTATCTGGGAAAGTTCAAATGGACGAATCTTCAGGCCTTACAGACGCAGAGTTAGAAGAAGGCTACGTATTGCCTTGTCAGAGTCATCCGCTAACAGACGATGTGGTGATAGAGATAGGGTAGAAAGAGAAAGTTTTCTAAGGAAATATGAAAGGTCTGCTATTTAGCACACCTTTTTTTATGAATTGATAATATGAGCGGCTTGAGTTTGATTGTAATTATCGTTAACTAAAAGTATGAATGTTCAAAGCACTAAAACTGCAAGCTTTCAACAAGAATTGATAGACCGATATCAAAAGGTAAGAAATCTTACATTGGAGATCTGTGCTCCTTTACAGCCTGAAGATTTCGTTGTTCAACCCGTTGATGAAGTAAGTCCACCTAAGTGGCATATAGCACACACCACCTGGTTTTTTGAGACATTCATTCTAAAGAGAAACGTCCAAGATTATAAGTTCTTCGACAAGGATTACCCCTTTCTTTTTAACAGTTACTATGAAACCGAAGGAGCGCGCTGGAATAGATCTCAACGAGGCCTACTCAGCAGGCCTTGGGTAAATGAGATAATGGCCTACAGAGACTATGTAGACGAGCATATCATTCAATATTTGATGGAGTCTGAACTTTCGGAGGAACTTAAGAGAGTTTTCGAAATTGGCTTGAATCATGAGCAGCAGCATCAGGAATTGTTGATCTATGATGTCAAACATATTTTAGGTATAAATCCACTCTTCCCAGTGTATCACAGATGTGCTGAGGTCGATTATGAACCGAATCTGACCAATCAGTTTTTAAAAGTGGATGAAGGAGTATATAAGGTAGGCCATGAAGGTTCTGAATTTCATTTCGATAATGAGGAAGGAGCTCACAAGACATATTTGAATGCCTTTGAAATTTCTGACAGGCTGGTTACGAATGGCGAATTCTTAGAGTTCATTGAATCCGGTGGCTATGAGGATTTTAAACTTTGGTTGATGGAAGGCTATGAATGGGTGAAGTCAGAAAACATAAAGGCACCGTTCTATTGGTTTATTGAAAACAATGAATGGCATTACTATACATTTGGGGGTAAACAGAAAATTGATGACGATGAGCCGGTAAGCCACATTAGCTTTTATGAAGCAGATGCCTTTGCCAAATGGAAAGGGATGAGGTTGCCAACGGAGTTTGAATGGGAAGTGGCATGCAAGAAGTTCTCTGCTGAAATACCAAAGGAAGCTAATCTATTGAATGAAAGATCATTTAGAGCCATGCCAAGAAAAGGTTCAAATTTTCAATTCTTTGGAGATGCCTGGGAATGGACTAATTCAGCTTATCTACCTTATCCAAGTTATCAAAAAGTAGACGGGGCTTTAGGTGAATATAATGGGAAGTTCATGGTCAATCAGATGGTCTTAAGAGGAGGTAGTTATGCTACTATGAGAGATCATATTCGTCCCACCTATAGAAACTTTTTCCATCCCAATTTACGTTGGCAGATCACGGGACTAAGACTGGCAAGAAATATATAGTATGCAAGAACTTACTGAGGGTCAAAAGACCTTCGCTAATGATATAATTGAGGGTTTAAGTCAAACGACTAAGCAATTACCTTCCAAATACTTCTATGATTCTGAAGGGGATAGATTGTTTCAAGAGATCATGGCACTTGATGAGTATTACCTGACGAATGCTGAAGAGTCAATCATCTATGAAAATAAACAGGATATCCTTGAATCTTTTATCGGGACTGATTCAAGCTTTAGGTTAGTTGAACTTGGCGCGGGTGATGGCAAGAAGACCAAAATTCTTTTGGAGCATTTTATGGATCAGGAGATCGATTTTACTTATAGCCCCATTGATATATCTGCTAATGTGTTGACGATATTGAAGGAATCGATTAGTTCAGCTTTACCGAAAGTTGATATTCAGCCTATTGCAGGTGACTATTTTAAAGCCTTGAAAGACTTAAAGAAAAATCATCTTCAGAAAGAGGTGGTATTATTCCTTGGTTCAACGATTGGTAACTTCGATAATGAGTCAGGGCTGAAGTTTCTGAAAAAGCTCGGAGAGAACATGACAAAAGGGGACCTTTTATTTATAGGGTTCGACCTTATGAAAGAACCGGATGTAATTCTTGCCGCTTATAATGACAAAAGAGGTGTAACTGCAGAGTTCAATTATAACCTCCTGAAAAGGATCAATAAAGAATTGAAGGCTGATTTCGATATAGAAAACTTTATCCATTACCCTACCTATGATCCGATTTCCGGGGAGACAAAGAGTTATTTGATCAGTAAAAAGAAACAACAAGTTAGTTTGAATGCTCTTGATAAGGCTTTCACTTTTGAGGAATGGGAGCCAATCTTTATGGAAGTATCTCTAAAGTTTTCACAATCGAGTATTCAAGTATTAGCCCAAGAAGCGGGTTTTAAGGTTGTTAAGAACTTTAGGGATTCAAAAGGTTATTTTCAAGATAGCTTGTGGGTAAAGCTTTGATCACTGCTTAAGTCCATTTAAAAGCAAGCCAGCCAACTTTTTACCAACTTCGTCAGGACTTAATGAACCGGTAGGTTTGAACCAATTGTGAGTCCAATTAAGTGAAGAAAGAATAGTAAGCATCATGAATTTTTCATCGACTAACTTAAACTCACCTGACTTCATGCCGTCCTTCAGGATATCCATAAATCTGCCTTCATAATCATCCTTCATTTCTAAGAATTTAGTTAAATGAGGCTCGCTTAAATGTCTGAATTCATTGAAGAAGACTGCCGAGGCATCAGTATTCTTAGTGATCACCGAAACGTGAGCTATAGCAGCTTTTTCCATTTTGGCAGAAAAGCTTTCATTCTCATCCTCTACATTCTCCCAAGCAGCAAAAAACTGATCTGCCATTCGAAAACATATCTTTTGCAGAATTTCTTCTTTAGATTTGATGTGTGAATAGAGACTGGCTGCTTCAATACCTAGCAACTGTGCCAGGTCTCGCATAGAGGTGGCAGCATACCCTCTTTCTCGAAAGAGTTTGGTGGCTTTTTCTTCGATTTGTTGTTTGCGAGATTTCTTAACTACAGTTTCCATTCACTCAAAGATATTGAGACTAACGGTCGTTAGCAAGTATTTGAATTTTACCAAGAGAAAGACTCTATGCATTTAAGTGATTCTAATTTCGATAAGGATGGATTTTTCAAAAAAATGGAATCTATTATTTATCTATTGTTGGCCCTTCCTCTTGTAGGCTTTGGTTGGGCTTTGTTGGAGAAAGAGAAAGAAGGCTCCTTAAGGTCTGTCTTCTTTGAAGATCCAGATCTTATGTTTCATGGAGTTATGGGGATCGGTGTAGCTTATATATTGATGAGGACAACTGCAACTTGGGCTAGAGACATGAGAAAAGCTACAGAACCATTTAAGGAGCTAGATGTAAAACTCTTGATGCTCAAAACGCCTATCATCTATAGAAATTCTCTTTGGGCTATTGGTGCTGCTATTGGTGCCTATGGCTTATACGAAAAGGGAGACATGGTCTATGCTTTGGTCTTCACTATTTTTTTGATCCTTATCACTGCCAACAGACCTACAGGCAGGTGGTTTGCTAAACTCCTTCAGCTTAGAGGGGACGACAAAAAATGGATAGAAAAATAAAAGCCGACTCGAAGAATCGGCTTTTGCAAGATTGTTGTTTTGAATCGATCAGGTTAGAAGGTAACGCCTATCGTAATTGGATTTAGCTGAGGGCCTTTTCCTTCCTCGAAAAGCTCATTCATATCGTATGTCATGAACATGTCGAATCCGTTGATGCCGATCTGTGCTCTCAATCCATAGCGGAAATCATTGACGAAGAATCCGCCTTTTTCCTTATCCTTTTGCCTTCCTTCATCATTTCTGTAAATGTATTTGGCTTTGTTACTCAATCTTAGACCAACATAAGGACCAACACCAAATCTAAAACCTCTCCTTTGACTTACTCCTACTCTTACATCGTCTTCAACAAATCTTCTAACTAAACGCTTTCCTTTTCCAAAATCTAGCATTGGAATAGCCTGGAAAGTGAAGTAGGTTACTTTAAGCTTACTCTTTATGATGCTGTTTAATCCAGTTGCTTCTGTAAAGTTTAGTTGGCCTCCGTTGGGGTCTAAACGTGTTGCAGCATTCTCGAATTTAAAGTTGTACCAGCTGAATCCACCTCCCCAATCTAGGTATAAAGGACCCGCAACATAGCTAGTATGGTTCCAAACAAGACCTGCATACAGCGAACTCAGTGGTTTTACTTGATATAGATCGCTCGAAGACGGGAATTCTCCATTAGAGAGAAAATTATTCATTCCAAGTTCAAAATTTAAGCTCTTGAGGGTACCATGGTCATGTCGCTGGAAGTATTCTATTGTTCTTCCTCTTCTTCCATCTCTCCAATCTCTATCATCCCAATCGGATTCCCAACGATCTTCAACTTCAAATTCAACTCCAAGAAGCCCCATTCTTAAGTAGAATTCATCTTCAGATACATAAAGCTTGTTTTTATTGAGTTTTGGTATGCTTACCACAGAGTCAATTCTTTCAACTTCTCCATAGTTAGCCCATTTCCATTGTGCCTGAGCCGTAGAAACTGACATGATCAGTATTAGCCCCATCAGGGATATTTGTATTGATATTTTCATTTTGTTATTTTCTGAGTTTTTAGAATACTATTCCGAAAGTGACTGGTGTTAAACGTGGTGCCGCTATATCTTCATCAAAGAATTCAGTGACGTCATAGTTGAAGAACATATCAAAGAAGTCCCATCCAAGAGTGGCTCTGAATCCATACTTAAAGGGGTTAATATGAAAGCTATCGTTGACTTTGTCTTTTTGTTTTTGACCATCTCCATCATCAAACTTCATCTTCGTGTTACTCGTAATTCGGTAACCACCATAGACACCAAAGCCTACTCTAAAATCTCTGTACCTACCAAAAGCGAAGGTTGGAACAAGGTGTACATTCAGATACCCTACATTGATCTTGCTTTTTCGACCTGTTATTCCTGCTACTTCTTGAAATTGAATAGCATCGTCCGTCTTGACCATTTGCACTCTTGTGTTTTCAAACGAATAGTCTAGAAAACTGGCTCCTAAGCCCCAATCTAGATATAACGGTCCAAAAAAGTGCGTAATGTTGTCAAAGTTGAATCCGAAATACCAAGAGTTGATCGGAATCAAACTGTACATTTCATCACTATTAGGAAGATCGCCATCTTCGATCCAATTGTTCAGTCCTAAATAGATGTTTACAAAATTATCTGTGCCTTTTCTTGGGTAATATTTGTCAATATCAAAGCTTCTTTCCCAGATATCCCTACTTCTGTAGTTTAATCCCGGGCCACTTACTTCAGTGTTTTCCGTTGTGAATATAAGACTGTTACTAGGGTTATAATCACTGAGGTTTTCAGAGATCTTCAATCCTTTTTTAAGTACGCTTGACCTAATTGCCAAGTCATTTGTAAAGCCATCTTGGGCTTTTAGTTTTGGCGTTGCTATGCATGCGACCAACATGACTAGCAAAAGAGTTTTAATGGTAGTTTTCATTATTTTTTATTTTGAGTTTTTGATTATTTGTTCATCGGAGAATCATCATCTTCATCCTCACTATCGGTTTCTACACCGTATTTAAGGTCCGAAGTGACAAATTCGTTTTTATTCTTTCTTATTTCAGACAAGGCCTTTGCCCCGTTATTCATACTCTTGGCAACTGAAACGATACTATTGAGAAAGCCAGGCTTTTGGTTCTTATTATTTAAAATGATTTCAAATTCTTCTCTAGATAAGACAGCACTTTGTAGTAAAATATCTGAATTGATATTTATGCTTTGGAAAGAAGTGTGATTAGCCAAAAGAAGAGAATTTGATATTCTCGGTCTCAATAAGTCTATGTTCAAGGTTTTGGGAGCAACCTCTCTTTTAGGTATTTCTACAAAGGCTTGATCATTAATTGCTTCCTGAAGGTTATCCGCTAATAAAACTTTAGGCTCTCTACTTTGTGGTTCTATCAATTGAATTGGAGCTCCGTTGTTTTGATCGGCTTGAAGTTTAAGGTTTTCTTCAATTTGCTCTTTTTCAGGAGTAACTTCAGTAGGCTTATTATCTTGTTCAGATAAAAGTTGTTCGTTATTTATTGAAACGTTGTTTTCGGAATCAGTTAGAAGAATCCAGCCTATGCTTGCGATCAGTGTGAACGATGCTGCCATAGTTACCCAAAAATAGATTCCTCTTTTCTTCTTCTGTGGAAGTCCGGCTTCTATCTTGTTCCATGCACCTGAAGGAGCTTCAGATTTGTGGGAATCAAGTTTGTTACGGAAGAGCTGGTCAATGTTATTACCCTTCATGGCTAATTATTTTATCATTCATGTATTTTTCTGCCTCTATCAGTAGCTTTTGCAAATGTGCTCTGGCTCGGCTCAACTGAGATTTCGAGGTGTTCTCGGTAATCCCAAGTTGTTCGGCAATTTCCTTGTGCGAAAAACCTTCTATGGAGTAGAGGTTGAAAACGGTTCTATAACCTGCAGGAAGTCGAGCAATCATTTTTAATAGATCTTCTTCTTCCAAATGGTCGTAGAGTTGGGAATAATCCGGTTCTCTTTCGGCCTTTTCAATCTCCACCTGCATATACAGGCTTTTATTCTTTCGAATATATGAGAGTGATTCGTTGACCATTATTCTGCGAATCCAGCCTTCAAAGCTGCCTTCACTTTTAAATTGATCGATCTTGGTGAACACTTTCATAAATCCGCATACCAAAACATCTTCTGCCGCTTCAGGCTCGTTGATATACCTCCGACAAACAGAAAACATGAGACCTGAGTACTTTTCGTACAAATCCCTCTGGGCTTTTCTGTCTCCCTTACGGCAAGCTTCTAGAAGCTCCTCTTGAGTTTTTGACCTTTTGATTTGAAGCATGTTTTGGTTGACTACACAAGGTAGATGCATGAATGATAAAAAACGTTGCACGCACAATGCCAAAAAGTTTTAGAAAGCATTGTGCGTACCACGTAAAGGTAATAAATGTGTTGTTTATCAGTGTTTTATAAAGTTAATATTGGCTTACTATCGCTGAGTTTGATTTGTCTTTAATTATTTCTCTTGGAGATCCTTTATATCGAATAGAGGAAAATCCGTTGGCTTCTACTTCGATATAGTCTTTTACATGTAGCCTTGCCCTGGCCTCAGAAGAGGTGCTGACTATACATTCTCTCATTTCTCCATCGTAACCATAGAATCTTCCACTATTTGAAATAGTCATGTCTACGTCAGCAATTTCTGCTTCTGAATCAACGCGGCTGTCATCACTGATTGTGAATTTTGCTTGCTCTAAGCTCCCTGTTAAGTTCAGTCGTGCATTTTCACGTGTAGTGATATCAATATTAGCGAAGTTGCTAGTATTCAATTGAATATCTGAGCTCTCCGAGAAAGTGACTTTATCTAATTCAGGAAGTTGAATAAAAACAGTGGTCGTACTCCAATTAGTACTACCACTGGTCGGATCGATCCTTAATCTTCTACCTAAAACCTCAACTTTTACTTCATCGAAATCTGT
>CBFIDS010000133.1:0-3622 GCA_965661435.1 Roseivirga sp. | reverse complement strand
TGGTGCAATGGGCACCATGATCCAGAGACATACTTTAGAGGAGCAAGATTTTAGAGGAGAGAGATTCAAAGACCATTCGCATCCTTTGAAAGGCAATAATGACTTACTCTCCATAACACGTCCTGATATTATAAAGGACATTCATAGGCAATATTTTAAAGCAGGTGCTGACATTGTAGAAACTAATACTTTTAGTGGCACCACAATAGCTCAAGCTGACTACGCTTTGGAAGATGCGGTTTACGATATCAATTACGAGTCGGCCAAGATCGCTAGGGAAGTTGCCAATGAAATTACTTCAAAGGAGCCTCATAAACCTCGTTTCGTGGCAGGCTCCATTGGGCCAACGAACAGGACAGCATCACTTTCACCAGATGTTAATGATCCCGGTTATCGTGCTGTTACATTCGATGATCTAGTAAAGGCTTATGAAGAGCAAGTAAACGCGCTTATTGATGGGGGTGTAGATATCCTCTTGGTAGAAACGATCTTCGATACGTTAAATGCTAAAGCTGCATTATTTGCGATTGAAAATGTATTCGATCAAAAAGACTTGAAGCTACCCATTATGGTTTCAGGTACCATAACCGATGCCAGTGGAAGAACTTTATCGGGTCAGACGACTGAAGCTTTCCTTATTTCGCTTTCCCATGTTCCGATCATGTCGATTGGGTTGAATTGTGCGCTGGGTGCCTCTCAATTGAGACCTTACCTAGAGACCCTTTCCAAGAAGGCTCCATTCAATACCAGTGCACATCCAAATGCGGGCTTACCCAATGAGTTTGGAGAATATGACCAATCACCAGAAGAAATGGCTGCTCAAGTTGGAGAATTCCTTCAAGAAGGTTTTCTCAATATTGTGGGTGGATGTTGTGGGACTACACCTGATCATATCAAGTTAATTGCTGCCGAAGCAGCGAAAGTCAAGCCTAGGTCAGTCCATAGCGATCAGACGATTGTCAAAAGTTAATTAAGCTAGAATGGCATTTAAATTTGAAGACTTAAGAGTTTGGCAAAAGGCATTAGATCTGAGTGATCAAGTGCATCAATTGACCCTTTCATTTCCAAAGGATGAACTGTTCATTTTAACAAGTCAAATGAAAAGAGCCGCTGACTCTGTGGCCTTAAATATTGCAGAAGGAAGTACTGGACAATCGGATAAAGAGTTCTCCAGGTTTTTGGGTATTGCACTCCGATCTGGAATTGAGGTGGTTGGCTGTCTTTATATCGGGAGAAGAAGAGGATTGATAAATGAAGGGCAATTCGATAAACTTTACAATGAGCTAACCGAATTGACAAAAATGATACAGGCTTTAAGAAATTCACTGAAATAACTATGGACAATCGACCATTGACTATTGACTCTATCAATAATGTTACTCTAAGATTATCAGGTCTTGAACCGCTTATTGTTACTCCCTTGATTCCATTTGTAAATGTAGGGGAGAGAACTAATGTGACTGGCTCAAAAAGATTCGCACGACTTATTAAAGAAGAGCGATACGATGAGGCGCTTGAAGTGGCTAGAGACCAAGTAGAAGGTGGAGCTCAGATCCTAGATGTCAACATGGATGAAGGGATGCTCGATGGGAAGGAGGCCATGGTGAAATTCCTTAATCTCATTGCTGCAGAGCCTGATATCGCTAGGATACCTGTGATGATCGATTCGTCAAAATGGGAGATCATCGAAGCTGGATTAAAGTGTATTCAAGGTAAAGGCGTTGTGAATTCTATATCTCTAAAAGAAGGCGAAGAGGCTTTTATAGAACATGCCAATAAAGTAAAAAGATACGGTGCTGCTGTGATCGTTATGGCCTTTGATGAAAAAGGTCAGGCAGATACTTACGAAAGGAGAATACAGATTTGTAAGAGGTCGTATGATGTCTTGGTAGACAAGGTGGGCTTCCCTAAAAATGATATCATTTTCGATCCAAATATTTTCCCAGTTGCGACAGGAATTGAAGAGCATAATAACAATGCAGTAGATTTCTTTAGAGCGACTAGATGGATTCGTGAAAATTTACCCGGAGCCCATGTAAGTGGTGGGGTAAGTAATGTCTCATTCTCTTTCAGAGGAAATAACCCAGTAAGGGAAGCCATGCATTCTGCCTTCCTTTATCACGCTATCCAAGAAGGAATGGACATGGGTATTGTGAATCCCACAATGCTTGAAGTCTACGATGATATTCCAAAAGACTTATTGGAAAGGGTAGAAGATGTTCTTTTGAATAGAAGGGATGATGCGACAGAAAGACTACTTGATTTTGCTGAATCTTTCAAAGGCCAAGGGAAGGTTCAGGTAAAAGATGATGCTTGGAGAAAGGAACCCGTTGAAAAACGTTTAGAACATGCCTTAGTAAAAGGTATAGTTGAGTTTATTGAAGAAGATACAGAAGAAGCTAGACAACAGCACGATAAGCCACTTCATGTGATCGAAGGCCCCTTAATGGATGGGATGAATGTGGTAGGAGACCTGTTTGGCTCAGGTAAGATGTTCTTACCCCAGGTAGTGAAAAGTGCTCGCGTCATGAAAAAAGCAGTGGCTTATTTGCTTCCTTATTTGGAGGAAGAAAAAGCGCTCAATAATGACCATAGTTCAGCAGCCAAAATATTACTAGCCACAGTAAAGGGAGATGTTCATGACATTGGTAAAAACATAGTAGGCGTAGTATTAGCTTGCAATAATTTCGAGATCATTGACCTTGGAGTGATGGTGCCAGCTGACAAGATCTTAGATGCTGCAGTGGAACACAATGTTGATGCCATTGGACTTAGTGGATTGATCACACCTTCTCTTGACGAGATGGTTCACGTAGCTAAGGAGATGGAGAGAAGAGGATTGAAATTTCCTTTAATGATCGGTGGGGCTACAACCAGTAGAATTCATACAGCTGTTAAAATTGATCCAGTTTATTCTGGTTCAGTGATTCATGTGTTGGATGCGTCAAAATCTGTTCCCGTGGCAGGGGAATTGATCAGTAAAGAGACCTATAAGAATATCTATACTCGAGTTAAAGATGAGTATGCAGAGCTCAGGGAAAGCCATGCTAATAGAAAGCAAGTCAAAAATTATATTTCGCTAAAAAGAGCAAGGGAAAACAAGCTTAAAGTGAATTGGAGTGATAAGGAATTCATTAAGCCTCAAGTGATTGGAAATAAGGTTTTTAAAGATTATTCAATTGAGGAAATATCTAGATATATCGATTGGACTCCTTTTTTCAATACTTGGATGCTTAAAGGAAAATTCCCCAAGATCTTTGAAGATGAGGTTGTAGGAGAGGAAGCTAAAAAGCTATATGACGATGCCCAATTGGTGATAAAGGATGTTATTGATAAAGACCTCTTGTATGCGAATGCAGTAGTAGGTTTTTATCCTGCTAACGCCATTGGAGATGATATTGAAGTTTATACCGATGATTCACGTACTGATATATTGAAAACCTTTAAAATGTTGAGACAACAAGGTCAAAAGGGTAGTGGATTGCCGAATTTGTCCTTGGCTGATTATGTCGCGCCTAGGGGAAAAGGAGAGGATTACATCGGAGGATTTGCGGTAACTGCTGGAATTGGAATCGAGCCACTTCTAAAAAAATATGAAGAAGATCATGACGATTACAATTCG
>CBFIDS010000132.1:0-10893 GCA_965661435.1 Roseivirga sp. | reverse complement strand
CTTACCGTAAAGTTGTAGTACCCTTTGGTTCTTCGCATATTGATTTTCAGATGTTTGCATGAAGCGATCTGGATCATTGAGGATCATTTGTTTAGAACTCTCACTGAATGTGCCTTGAAGCCATTTATCTGCTCCAGACTTACCCTCAAGGCTTACTACGTAAACGAGGTTTCTGCCCATTTTGAAAATTCTGTTGAATTCAAAAGGCTCTATTACTCTTATTGTGAACATGGGTTCAGGTCGTGTAAGGCCTGGTACAGTTTCTCTGAAAACTTCTTTTAGAGCGTCTCCCAGGGGACCATCGTATTTTTGTTTGTTCATGACAATAACGATCTCGCCAGGTTCACCGGATGCATCGGGTAAGAACCTGTCATCTTTGACTTCCATGCCCTTTTCGCCATCTGCTGTTAGTTGACTGCTCTTGTTTTCTCCACAAGAGACTACAAGGATTGTGAGTAATATGTATAGTGACCACTTTTTCATAACCATGACATTAATTATACTCAAAGAAACTACTTCCTTTTACTTTAACAAGAAAAACTACTAAAAGTTTAGTTGTTAATTGAATCAGCCAATTCGGAGTTTCATTCCAGGCTTTAAAGAACTGTTTATAAGGTTATTCAGTTCTTTGATCTTATCAATACTCAATCCTTGATACATACGTGAAATATCCCATAGGGTGTCACCAGGTTGAACAATGTGTATCTTAGAATTGGGTACGGGTTGGTTAGTTTGGTAATTGTTACTGACCGAGTTCCCATCATAAAAATCTGGGCCTATGTAAATTTCTAGTCTTTGTCCTACTCTGATCAGAGAACCTCTGATGTTATTCCATTCTCTCAGGTCACTCACCCTAACATTGTGTCTTCTGGCGATAGTGCCTAGGACATCACCGCTTCTTACCCTATACAGTACTCGCTCTTTGCCAAAAGTACTTCCAGGGATATTCCTTGCAACCTTTTCGAATTCTGTTTTTCCAGCTTCAGCTTTCGAAAGGATCTCATTTTCTCTGGCATAAAAACTTTTAGCCTGTGCTTTAGGTATTCTAAGTTCAAAGTCTTTGAATTTGGCAGGTATGGCTCCTTTTTTAATTCCTGGGTTCAATTGTTGAAGCAATTCTAAGTCGATGTCACTTTCCTCGGCAAAAGCTTTCAAATAGACAAATTGGTTGGTTTTAATGATTTCATAATCAACAGGAAGTAATTCTTCATTTGTGTAAAGGTTGTGAACATCCGCATATTCCATGGCATAGACCATTGCTGCGAATTGAGGTACATAAGATCTGGTCTCTCTTGGCAGATATCGGTAAACTTTCCAGAAGTCCGTCTTGTTGCCGGCCCTTCTTTGTGCTCTCCAAACATTCCCGATCCCACTATTGTAAGCCGCTAAAGTCATTTTCCAATCATCGAAAATCCCATATAACCACTTGATGTATTTACAGGCTGCTTCGGTAGCTCTTTCTGGATCCATCCTTTCATCTATATACCAGTCTATCAATAGGCCTTGTTCTCTGGCAGTAGGGGTCATAAATTGCCATAAACCAACTGCTCTAGGTCCCGAGACAGCTTTTGGATTAAGCCCTGCTTCAATAATAGGCAGGTATTTTAGCTCTTGAGGAAGTTCATATTTGGCCAAATACTTTTCAAAAATGGGAAAGTAGATCTCCTTTCTACGGAGCATTTCCCTCGTGTAATCTCTATCCCTAACCGTAAAATAATTGATGAAAGCATGAACTCGATCGTTGTAGGCAATGTCTATCGTGAGGTCTAATTCGTTGTAGAGCTTTTCAGTTTTTTCATAAGAAATATCGGGGGCATAGTCGTAAACCTCATAAAGATTTACTTCTTCCTGTGCTTCAGAAAAACTCAAGGAAATCAATATTGAAAATACACCTAACCACTTCTTCATCTCCTGCTTAACGATTATAATCTAGTAGCATTTTCGAAAATGCGAAAAGTTTTTCTTCCTCAAAAGCCCCTGACATAATTTGCATTCCAATTGGAAGATCTGAATCATCTTTTCCATAAGCAATAGAAATTGCCGGTATACCAGAAATAGAAGCTTGAACAGTAAAAAGATCAGACATATACATTTCTAACGGGCTGTTGTGGCTATTTTGTTTAAATGCTGTGGTTGGCGCTGTTGGGGTCACAATAAAATCAACTTCTTCTAACTGCTTTTCTGTTTTCTCTTTGATGAGCCTTCGCACTTTTTGTGCTTGAGTAAAATATGCATCGTAGTAGTCCGCACTCAGAACGAATGTACCGAGCATGACTCTTCTTTTTACTTCTTCGCCAAAGCCTTCAGACCGGGAGTTCTTATACATCGACTCAAGATCATCAATGGTTGAGCTTCTATGTCCGTAATGAGCGCCATCATATCTCGAAAGATTTGTACTTGCTTCAGCTGTAGTTAAAATATAATAGGTGGGAAGAATATGTTCTTGGTAAGGGAATTCCACTTCAACTAAGTCATGTCCTTGGTTTTTTAAAGCCTGAACTAGATTTGAGTAGGCTTTCTTAACCTCCTTCTGAATGTTTTCGTTTGCTAGCAGGTCAGGATAATAGGCTACCTTAATAGAGCTATTTAATTGATTGGCTTTACTGTATTCTGAAACAAATCTTGAAGAAGAGGTGGCATCATTTGGATCCTTCCCTGACATTATTTCTAATACCAAAGCGCAATCCTTGACAGATTTTCCAATTACTCCTATGGTGTCAAAAGAGGAGGCATAAGCCAACAGTCCCCATCTAGATACCCTCGAATAAGTAGGCTTGATGCCAACTACTCCACAGAAGGAGGCAGGTTGTCTTACTGAACCACCAGTATCAGTTCCAAGTGATATGTGGCAAAGGCCTGCACCAATTGCTGCGGCAGAGGCACCTGAAGAGCCACCGGGAACTCGGGTAGGATCAATTGGATTTTGAGTTGGGCCATGAGCAGAATTCTCATTAGATGAACCCATGCCGAATTCATCACAGTTCTGATGACCAATGATGATGGCATCTTCGTCTATTAATCTCTGTACCGCTGTAGCGGTAAACTGTGATTCAAAACCTTTAAGAATGTTGCTTGAACCTGTTACCGGATGACCTTTGTAACAGAGTAGATCTTTAATGCCAAAAATTAAGCCGGCCAAACGGCCGGCTACATTAGCTTTTAATTTTTTATCGATTTCCCGAGCCTTATCTTTAGCTTCTTGCTCGTATACTTCAACAAAGGCATTAAGGTCTTTATGACTTTCTATTCTTTGTAAATAATGCTCTACAAGATGTAAGCAGGAAATCTTTTGTTCTTTAAGGTCACTTTGAATCTCATCTAATTGATGATATTCCTTCATTGAACCTTACTCTTTATCGATTTCTTTTCCTGCATCGTCTACCTCTTTCTTGATCTCTTTGGTAGCATCTTTAAATTCTCTGATTCCTTTACCAAAACCTCTGGCTAGATCAGGAATTTTCTTAGCTCCAAATAGAAGCAGCACGATAAATAGTATCACAAAGATTTCTGGCCCACCTGGCATTCCTATCGCTAAAATTGTTTCCATGGATATAAAATTCTAATTGTCAAAGATAGGCAAAAGCTATGATTTTATGATTGCAAAAGCAATTAGTTTATGACTAGTCTATTTTGCCTATTAGTGGTAAACGGAAGCTAAAACTATTAGTTTTCTAGTTGATATTCGATCTAATCCAAGCCTCTGGGTTTACTGGCCCTTTTTCATCATAAACATGAAATTTCATCTCAGATACGTTTTCAGCATTTGTTAATACTTGCCCCAGAACTTCACCAGGTTGTACCTCTTGTTCTTTTTTTACTGTTACAGCTTTTAATCGAGAGTAGGAGGTGTAATAATCTCCATGCTGAATAAGCACTGTTATTCCCTGACCTTGAATTGACATAATTGCACTTACCTTACCTGGGAACACAGCTTTTACTTTTGAATTTAATGAGGTCTGAATATCTACTCCTTTATTGTTCATTTGAACTCTTTTTAGAGTTGGATGTGTATGAAGTCCATATTTGACAGATATAAAGCCTTCATCTACTGGCCAAGGAAGCTTACCTTTCTGGCCTTCAAATGCAATAGTAAGTTCCCCCATGTCAATATTGGCAAGTGCAGCAGCTCTTCTTTCAGCTTCTATGATCTCTTCAATACGACTGTTAAGTTCTCTCTCTGATTTTCTCTGCCTATCTAATTCTTGTCTGATCTTTTGTTCTTGTTGCTCCAATTGACTGATTAGTCTTTTTTGTTCGTTTTGTAGACCTTGCAGTTTTTGATTTTCACTGAGTTCATCACCTAAAAGGGCTTCTTTGCTGTCTTTCTGTTCTTCCACTTCAGCGATCTGCAAATTCAAATTGTCTTGAACGATCTCTATCTGCTCTACCTGTTTTTTTCTAGCCTCACCATACTGTTTGATATACTTCATGCGCATAAAAAGCTGATTGAAAGTTGTAGAGGCGAAAAGGAAAGTCAATTGATTGAATCCTGAACTAGATTTTTGAGTAGCGTAGATCATTTGAGCATACTCCTCTTTTAGGGCATTCAGATCATTCTCCATCGCGTTGATAATGCTCTGGTCTTCTGAGATTTCTTGATCAAGGATATTTACTTCGGAATTGATGGCTTGGATGAGTCTTGAACGAGTTGAGATCTGGTTATTCAATGCTCTTAATCGACCTAAAGAAGAATTTCTTTTTTCAGCTGTTTGGCTTAGGATCTTTTCGTTTTCTCTGATCTTTTTGAGGATCTCAGCTTTTTGTTGCTCAAGCGTTTCCCTTTGATCTTGGGCCTCTGTTTGTGAACAAAAACAAGCAATTATCAATAAGCTTATTGTGAATATGCGCTTAAAGCCATTCATATCTTTCTGGGATAATAAAAGGGAAATTGAGTGTTTCATCTTCAACACGCACTCTATTGTGCTCGATATCTATTTCTGCGGCTTCTTTTTTGCCTTCTCTAAAGTAAGTAAGAATCATTAAAGCTTTATGCGCAAATGGTTTCTCTTGAACAGGCTGGAAATCTCCATATTTCAGTTCAAGGGTATTTTTATTTCTTAAAGTAGTGGCGAAAAGATTTTCTAATCGCCTGTTTTTGGAGCTGACCATATTGCTGACCCTCAGGTCTCTTACGCGCTGAGTCACATAGAAATTGTTATTCTTCTCAACAATATCATCATTTTTTGTGATCGCAATAGGAAGATCACCCACAATGATACTTTGAAAAAGTTCATAGTTGAAATCAAATTCAAACTGCTCACTTAAGTCATAAAAGCTGAAGGCATACACCTCCCGTTTTATCCTATTCATAATGATCAAGGAGTCTTTGGTGATCTGACCTCTTGCACCTTCAATACCTACACCATTGCTTAATGTGAACCAGATCAAGCTGTCTTTTTTAATTCGAATAGTGGCGGTGGCTTTTGTTTTCTCATCCCCGTTCTTGTATTTGATCTTAGAACGAGTAGATAGATAATCATAGTCCACTTCTTCTAAGGTTAACACCTCTTTAGGAGTAAACTTAAAGCCTAAGAATCTTTTATTACACCCTGAGATGATCATCAGGTTGATTAAAAGGAATGACAGTAGATATTTATTTAGTTTTCCCGTTGGCAATTTTTTGATCGATTTTGTCAGATGTTCCTCCAAATGTCTTGGCTAGTTTCCAATATTTCACTGCCAAATCTACAAGATTAAGTTGAGCAAAAATATCTCCATACAACTCAACTGCTTCTCCATCTCTCTTATTTTCAAATTCTTGGATTTTCGGAATCATGGCAATTAAAGCGCCATTAAGATCCCCATCCTTATAAAGTGTAAATGCTGTGTTATAAGCTAGTTCTCGTTGCTTGCTCCTTTTCGTCTTCGTCTCAGTAGGTACAGTTTCGCCTTTCGTAAATGCTTCAGAAATTGAATAATTGGATCTAAATTTCCCATAACTTATGGTAGTCTCTGGATGTATGACAGGAAGCCTAATTGCTTTTTGATAAAGTTGATTTGCAGTAGAGGAATCACTTTTTAGCTGTGCAATCTCTGCTTGTTTACCTAGAATCTGGCTGGTTAACAATTCATTATTCCGAGACATACGTGAGGCTTGGTTCAATAGATCTTCAGCTTCATTGACTTCGTTTTGATTGATCTTTGCGCTGGCCAGGTAGATATAGAAGATAGCTTGATTTGGATATAAACTGAGTGCTTCTTCAGCATCTGCGCTTAACGCTTCCCAATCATTGCTGTTATATTCATAGGTGAGTACTTTGTCCCAAACTTTAAAGTCACCTGGCTTTAATTCTTTAAGTTTCTGATACCTGTTGATGGCCTTTTGATTAAAAAGGTCTTTTTGATTTCCTTCAGTGATTTCTGCCAATTTGGAATAAACATAGCTTCCATTTTCTATAGCCACTAATTCATTAGGATACCGATATTCAAGACTAGTTTGAAGACTGTCGATCAAGTTGATTGGCAGATCGTCAGGTGATGTTTCTAAAAGCATTTGTCCTAAAAGAAGTGTTTTGTCTGTTAAAGAAGCGTTAGGGTCACTAAAAGACTCTATGAGTAATCTGTTTTGAGAGTTTGTAGAGCCAGTACCTTCATATAGTTCAGAGAGTAAAAGCCGCATTTCAGCAGTTTTGTTAGGCTCAGCTTCTAATGTTTTAATGGCTAGATCAGTATCACCCACTAAATTCAAAAGATTTGCGTATTGATATTTTAGATCATTATCTGAAGGATATTCAGACTTGAGTTGCTCCATAAGATCAATAGCATTCTTCTCTTTGGAGTTTTGCATGTATAACTCCACCAGTTTCATGTTCTGGTCAAGGTCTAGGTCATCAAAAGATTCGAAAACTTCAATGGCTTCTTTCACGAGGTCTACTCCTTGGTAAGTACTGGCTAGTTCAATTAAGTAGGCCTTATACTGAGTAGCATTTTCAACCATCAATTCGTAAAACTTGGCGGCCCCTTCTAAGTTCCGGTCAGCTTTCTCTAACTCTGCGCCCAGCACATAGTAGTACTTATTATTGGGAATAATGCCAATGGCTTTTCTGATGGCATCCAGACCTTTCTTGTATTCACTTTCGATCAAATAGATCTCAGCTTTTTTAAAATAAGCGGCATGGTTTTCATCATCGACTTCCAATGATTTGTCTAGGAAAGCTAAGGCCCGTTCGTAGTCTTCTAGGAGGAAGAATTTCTGAGCCTCGATCATCATAAACTCTGCATTTGCCCTTTCGTATTTAGTAGTCTCCTCTTTTAGCTTTGACTCAGCATTTTGAGAGACAGCAGAATATCCAGCTAAAAGCAGCAATGATAAAATGAATATGTAGGGTCTTCTTTTCTTCACAATCAACTCAGGGAACGGGTGAATTAAGCTATTGGTTTGATAATTCTTGTAATGGCCAGTTTATTGATTTTCAATGGTTTTGTACCTCAAAGACTTACCTTCTTTGAGGTACATAAATACCGCAAAAATAGCCGTAACAAACAAGTCAAAACCATACGAGAGCCATTGATTGTCTATCTCAACGAAATCTACAGTATAGATAGTGATCAAAGCTATGATCAAGTAAACCAGAAGTATTTTGAACTGATAAGGTACCTTAAACATCTTTCTGCCTTGGTAGTAGCAAATAACACTCATGGTAAAATAGCATAAAAGAGAAGTGATGGCACTTCCGTAAAAACCGATTAGTGGTATCAAGAGTAGATTCCCGATCAGAGTAATAAGTGCTCCAATAAGAGCGAAATAGGTTCCATAGATTGTCTTATCGATGATTTTGAACCAGACGCTCAAATTGACATAAATGCCATAGAATAGTTTAGCGACCAATAATACAGGTAACACGTACAGGGCTTCTCTATAGGCTGGCTGGCGAAGGAACAGATCTCCCAAAAGCGATGCATTTAGTGCAACGGCTAAAAGAATGAAGATATTGAAGACCACGAAATAGTGCATGATTCGGGCGAATAGGGCAGGGGCTTCTTTGTTTTCTGCATGATTGAAGAAGAATGGCTCAGCCGCATACCTAAAGGCTTGTATACCCAGCATCATAAAGACACTCAGCTTAACTGCACCACTGAAAATTCCTAAAGATTCAGAACCAGAAATTGCTTTCATAATAAGGCTATATCCTTGTTCATTGAAAATCCCTCCTAAGCCCATAAAGAATATTGGCCAGCCATAAGTGAACATTGGCTTTAATACCTCTTTGTTGAGCTTCAGTTGTATGCCTGTAAATTCTTTCCAGAGCAATGGAAGGTAAAAGATGTTAGCTAGAAGGTTGGCGATAAATATATAGGACACGCCAATTCCTTCTGTGTAGAATTTACTTACAAAGCCTTGTAACGATAAGAGGTACTTTCCTGCGATAATGTCTGGAGAGACAATGATCAGGAGTAAATTGAGAACGATCGTGAGGGTGATCACTCCGATCTTGATCAAGGCGAATTTAAGAGCTCTCTCTTCCAACCTAAGTTTAGCAAATGGAATGGCAATGATGGCATCGATGAACAAGATAGCCGCCATGAATTTGACATACTCTGGTCTTATTCCTTCACCTAATAAATTCGACAGGCTTGATGAAAAGAGAAAAATAACGGTGGAGAAAACCAAAGAGGTGAGTAATATACTTGAGGCTGCATTGTTATAAGCCTCTTTAGGATCGATCTTTCGGCTAAAACGGAAAAATGCAGTTTCCATTCCGTAGGTATAAACGATCAAGCTTATTCCGACAAGGCTATACAGGTAGGTTACATTCCCATATTCTTCTGGTATCAGTCTAGCTGTCCATATAGGAAGTAATAAAAAATTAAGTACCCTCCCTAGAATACTACTTATACCGTAATAGGCGGTTTGGCCTGCCAGTTTTTTGATTTGACTCATATAGACTTTTGGAGCCTAAAAATTTAAGTGACTTGAATATACAGCTTAATATCTTCAAGAACTTAATGGAATAGATTTACTCCACTAAAACGATGAAATTCGAAAGAAGGTCTTATTCACCTTTAAAATTTGCTTTTCTTTTTTCTAAGAAAGCCTGAGTGCCTTCTTTAAAGTCTGCCGTTTTTGTACAAGCCGTAAAGCTGTTGGCCTCAGTTTGGTAACCGTTCTCCTGTTCGTTATAAACCGCGTTTACACAATCAATCACTAAACCTATAGCAATAGGTGCTTTAGCAGCAATTTTATTTAAGATCTCTTCGGCTTTTGCTTTTGCAGTTTCTAAATCCTCTTCAACATAATTCAGTAGTCCTAATGACTTAGCTTCATCTGCTTTTATCATATCACCTGTCATGCAAAGCTCCATAGATTTTGCTTTGCCGATCAGTTGAGTAAGTCTCTGAGTTCCTCCATAACCGGGAATAATGCCTAGGTTAACTTCTGGCTGACCGAATTTGGCGTTTGCAGTAGCAACTCTCATATGGCAAGCCATTGCCAATTCGCAACCACCACCCAAGGCGAAACCATTGACTAGTGCCACAACAGGCTTGTGGCAATTTTCTATTGCGGCAAAAACCTCCTGCCCGTTTTCAGCAAATTTTCTAGCATTCACTTCAGACAGTTCGGCTATTTCAGAGATGTCTGCGCCAGCAACAAAAGCTTTTTCGCCAGCTCCAGTAATGATCACTCCTTTGATCTCTGTATCGTCAACTATATCTTCAAAAGCCTCATTGATCTCTTGAATGGTCTGAATATTCAGCGCATTCAATTTATCAGGCCTGTTAATCGTCAAATGAGCAATGCCCTCGGCTTTTTCTAATAATATATTGCTAAATGTTGTCATGAATCTCGTTGGTATGAGATGCTAAGATAATAGGCTATGTGATTAAACGAAAAACCAACCTCCCGTCTATCAAAAAATGCTGCCAACGACTTGTAGTTTTTAGAGTTAATATTCAATAAAAAGTGGAAGGTCATTACCTTTGCGCCAAAATCGTTCAAACATAAATTATGAGTAGTAAACAGAGAATTACAGTAGCCTATGGTGATGGAATCGGGCCAGAGATCATGGATGCCACCATTAAAATTATGGATGCCGCAGAGGTGGGACTGGATTACGATGTTATTGAGATCGGGGAAAAAGTCTATAAATCAGGGCACAAATCAGGTATTAGCCCAGAGTCTTGGGAGACCTTAAGAGGCAATCCAGTATTCCTTAAAGCTCCAATTACAACTCCACAAGGTGGGGGTTATAAAAGTTTGAATGTAACCATCAGAAAATCTTTAGGTCTATTTTCAAATGTTAGACCATTCAGATCATATCCTCCATATGTTCCATCGAATTTCCCTAATATGGATCTGGTGATCGTTAGAGAGAACGAAGAAGATCTTTATGCTGGTATAGAGCACCAGCAGACTAGTGAAGTGGTTCAAACCTTGAAACTCATCTCTGAGCCAGGATCTGAAAAGATCGTCAGATATGCATTTGAATATGCTAAGGCTTATAATCGCAAGAAGGTTACTTGTATGACCAAGGATAATATTATGAAACATACTGATGGTATGTTCCATAATGTATTCAATGAAATTGCTAAGGAATATCCAGATATCGAATCTGATCACTGGATCATCGACATCGGGTCTGCCGTGGTAGCCGCAAGACCAGAGTCTTTAGATGTTGTAGTAACTCTAAATCTTTATGGAGATGTGATCTCTGATATTGCTGCAGAAGTTGCCGGATCTGTTGGAATGGCAGGATCAGCTAATATTGGAATGCAACATGCCATGTTTGAAGCGATTCACGGATCTGCTCCAGATATCGCAGGACAAAATATTGCTAACCCATCGGGCTTATTGAACGGAGCTTGCATGATGCTTGTACAACTTGGAAAGGCTGATAAAGCTGAATTGATCCAAAATGCTTGGTTGAAGACTCTAGAAGATGGAATCCACACCGG
>CBFIDS010000131.1:0-9430 GCA_965661435.1 Roseivirga sp. | reverse complement strand
AGACTATCGAGGGGTTCGCTTAAAGAGGTTTTTATGCGGAAACCGCAAAATGCAAAGGGGAAGTATCAGAAATTCATAAGAGACTGTTTATCAGGAGTTTGTAATTTTTTTGAAAAGTTGGGTTTTCATCATCTTAGTAATTGTTTTCCGCGCAGTGTAGCTTATTAAGTCTCTTTTTCAGTCTTGTCACGATCCAAATATTTAGAATAACCCAATTCCACCAAGACTTGCTTTGCAACTCTTTCAGCTTTATCGTTTTTAAACTCGTTCTTTCGGTAACATTTTCTAATTGCATCGACCTGCTTATTAACCTCCTCTTGTTCACCTTTCACCCCCATGATGGTTGCTAAGAATTTTATTTGACTATTTATACTCGGTGGGTTTTCAGGGTCATCTATGTATTTATTTTTAAAAATCTCCTCAATTATCCCTAAAATACCTGTCATTTCAAGAAGTTTAAGTTTATGTGGGATCTTCTCAATTTTGGGTAAAAGTATATCCTCAATAGGATCACTTAAGCCTTGAACCCATTCTAATACGTCCTTCTTATCAATCGATGGAATCTCCTTTAGTATATGTAACTCTAAAAGACTTGAACCTTTTTTGTATTGACTCAGGTGATAATTATAATAGAACTGATCCCAGGAGTAGTCTATCATGTAATTCTTTTTTTCTAGAATATGTTTAATACTCTTAATAGCCTTATCAAACTCTTTCTTCCTTTTTTTCTCGAATGTTTCCCAGCTCTTAATCTCTCCAAGGAAATAATCAGAGTTATCCGATTTCTCCATTAAAAACTTGATGGCTTGATCCGAAGTGCCATTAGGTTGATTCAGCTCGGCAGGGATTTTCTTAATGAAATTAGCCATAAGGTTGGCAATGGCAGTATCAGATAAACCTTGATGATTGTATTGTAGATAATGCTTAAGAAGTGTAGGAGCATCACCTAATTGGATTTTAGTGATTGACATTATTTAAAATTATGTTTTCCCAATGCTCCAGAAGCCTAGTGGCATTTTCTTCCGAAGTTACCTTAATATATAAAAGAAATGCGCTTTCTGTTTGATGTCCTGTGATTTTCATGATACTCAGAGTTGGAAATCCACTTTTGTACATGTTTGTTGCAAATGACCTTCTCGCGGTATGAGTGGTTACTAATTCCCATTTCATATAAGATTCTTCGATCTTCTTTCCTCCCTTGATTTTTTCCTGTCTGATAGGGGCATTTAATAACTCCGATCTTTTCGCAATCTGCTTCAGATAGCTGTTCATTTTTTGGTTGGAAATGGCTGGCGGAAGTGGTCCGTCATAAACCCCTTCATATTTATCGAGTATGTCACGCACGGTAGGTAATATTGGAATTACAACTCTTTCGCCTGTTTTAAAGGTTTTAATCTTGAGAAGTTTATCATCAATATTTTCTTTTTTGATGGAAGTGAAGTCTGAAAATCGAAGTCCAGTCCAGCACCCCACCAAAAACAGATCCCTTACTCGTTCAAGGTGAGGTTCCTTAGAAAGATCAATATCCTTTAAAGAGTTAAGCTCATCAATGTTGAGATAGATCGAGAAGCCTGGCTCTTTAAATGCCTTAAATTTCCTGGACTTAAAATATAGGTTTGAATTATATCTTTTTTCAGTCGCATAACTTAGAAAGGTCTTTAGTATCTGAATATGCTTCCCTACTGTATTTGGGGTGTAGCCTTTATCATTAAGGAATGAAAGGAACTGTGAATAAAAATTCTGGTCAATATTTTCAAATGTTATGGGGTACATTTGATTAAATTCTAGTAATCGCTTTTGGGTAGTAAGGTACATTGAGATTGTTCGCTTATTAAGGCGTTTTCCTGAATCATCCAGTCTTCTCCCGCTTACTGATTCCTTTATCAATTCGTCCATTGATTCTATAAATCCCTTCTTTACAACACCTTGGTTCTCCTCTACATTAAATTTGAGAGCTCTGTTCAACCCATTAATGAGTTCTACTTTTGTGGGCGGCCTTTCTAGCTCAAGTTCAAGTTTCAGAAGAACAGATTCTGCTGTTTCTCGGATTGACCTTAGTGTTGCGTTTAGAAGCTTTGCCTGTGGAAACTCTTTAATGCTCCTTGCACTCTGATTTACTTTGTTCCAGTATTTAGGGTTTATTCTTTTTGAGGTAGGATACTTTATCCTAATGTTGTTGTAAGAGATGAATAACTGAATAGGTGTCTCGGCAATAGCGTTATTGTCTCTCAAATAAAAATTGAATTTACTCACCTTTAATTTTTGAAGTAATGTAGTAAATAAATGAGACTCGGGGACACTATGGGGGACACTTTATGTTAATTATATCAACTCATATTTTACCGTATTTTCTTGTGAAATGTCTTTTATAATAGATTATGGATATATTTATAGTGTTAGAGAGGTAAATAAAGTAAAATAGAATAAAGGGGTTTATAGTCCCCTACGGACTACAAAGCGACACTTGAAAAAGTGTCGCTTTTTTTATGCCCATTAATTCATAATTATTAGGATGAAGAGACAATCGTTTGCACTGAAATCAATTTAGTTCATACTTTCACATCAATTTCAAAAAGCTAATTTTAGAAAGAATTCTACCAACATGGCCAAAGCAATTAAGAAAGTCGGTGTCCTAACAAGCGGAGGAGATGCTCCCGGAATGAATGCAGCTATCAGGGCTGTGGTTCGTGCTTGTATTTTTTATGACCTAGATGTTTATGGTATTTACCGAGGCTATGATGGATTGATCAAAGGAGATCTTGAGCAGCTTTATGTTCGTTCGGTCTCCAATATCTTAAGCAGAGGGGGTACTTTTCTCCTGTCTGCTCGAAGCTCTGAATTCAGAACGAAAGAAGGAAGGCAAAAAGCATACGATAATTTTAAAGCTAATGGACTAGATGCTTTAGTCGTCATTGGTGGAGATGGCTCGTTTACAGGAGCAGATATTTTTAGCAATGAGTTTGATTTACCCGTTATTGGGATTCCAGGGACTATTGACAATGATCTTGCAGGAACAGATTTCACCATCGGATACGACACGGCTTGCAACACTGCCAGAGAAGCCATTGATAAAATCAGGGATACTGCTTCATCTCATGATAGACTTTTCTTTGTTGAAGTAATGGGTAGAGATGCTGGCTTTATCGCACTAAATGCTGCCATAGGAGGTGGTGCGGTAGCCATGATCGTTCCTGAGCATAATTGGAGTATTGAGGCACTCGTCAGTAGGCTTAGAAAAGGTGCCGCCAACCAAAAGGCTTCCAATGTGGTGATTGTTGCAGAAGGTTGTCACTTGGGTAGTTCATATGACATTGCTGAGAAAGTGAAAAAACAACTCGATCATTATGATATTCGGGTGAGTGTTTTGGGTCACATGCAAAGAGGAGGGTCTCCTACAACATTAGACAGGGTAATTGCAAGCAGAATGGGAGTTGCAGCTATTGAGGGCTTAAGAGATGGGATGTCAAAAGTAATGGTAGGCATTGTTAATAATCACGTCAATTATACTCCAATTGGTGAAGCCATTAAAACCGTTAAAAGATTGGATGCCGAAGAATTTAGAATAGCTAAGATACTTTCTATTTGATATTAGGATTTCCAATCAATTTCATAGGCCTGAAGTAGAAGATCTCCTAAAATATCAAAGTCAGTTTCTGTGATTTTTCAGAGGATTTCGTTCGTACAAATTTCCTTTTTCCTTCAAAAAGATAATTTGCATGATCTAATAAATGCCCTTGTGTAAATCCAATTTGCACACCTCTTATCTTGCCTCCCCATGGGGTCGATTCTGGCCAAATGAAGCAGACATTCCTTTTTAGATAAAAGAATGGAACGCTTTAATTCATCTTCTCCTTAAGTTCTGGTAAAGTTTCTTTGATCAATGACCTCAGCGTTTTTACAAGTTTTAATTCATTCTCTGGTAAATACTCAAAGAAATCATCTAAGTCTTGGAATTTAACAGGTTGAAATTTATTCATTCAGCTCATACGCTTTTTGAAGCCATTTTTGAATTCCAGAGAGGTCGGTAATACCAGTAACCTTAATACGATGACTCGCCATACTATTCCAGCTTCCAGCTTTTTCAATAATACCATCAGGTTCTACACCCTTCATATTTAAACCAATATCAACTCTTGTTTTGGTACTGGGCTGAAGAATGGCAAATTGCTTTTTTGGAGTCCTCAGGCTGATGTAGGCTTTCTCGTATGAAAACTCAACTTCACCCTTAACTTCTTGAAACATGGATTTCGCCTTTGAAAATATTTCACTCAGATCTTCCTTTCCTTTGAGGAGTTCTGTGTCTAGATCTTCTTCTGAATCATTGGATTCTTCAAGTAATTGAGGTTTTAGATATAACTGAGCGATAGCGTTGGCAAATCCATGAGTTACTCCATGGTCAGCTTTCAACATTTTGACAAGCTCTCCATGTTTCTGTAGGCCTGTTTCTTTTAAAACCTCATGCCAATCTTTTAATGATTTACCAGTTTTCTCTGGCATGTTGCCAATCATGGTTTGGAGCATTTCTTCTGGAGTTGCCATATCAAAAAGTTTTGAATTGTATGAATATAAGCAAGTGTGCTTTAACAAGCTCGTATAGACACTATTTTCCTTATATTTCGAATGTGAGAGTACCCTTTCTAGACCTTAATGCAGTTCATTCACCAATTCGAAACCAACTCGAGGAAGTCTTCTCAAATGTATTAGACGAGTCATATTTTGTATATGGTAAGGACGTTACAGAATTTGAAAGATCATTTGCAGGTAAACACGGAATGGCTCAATGTTTGGCTGTTGGTAACTGTACCGATGCATTGAACATATGCTTAAAAATGCTGGGAATAGGTGCTGGTGATGAAGTGATTGTTCCAGCCATGACTTGGATAACTGATGCGGAAGTAGTGAGTAATCTTGGAGCTGCTCCTGTTTTCGTAGATGTGGATGCTGACACCTATACTTTGGATATTGACAAAGTTAAGGCGGCTATAACTCCTAAAACAAAGGCAATCATTCCTGTTCATCTATTCGGCCAAATGGTTGATATGAAGTTGCTGATGGAATTGGCTAGAAGCCATGATATCAAAGTCATCGAAGATTGTGCACAGTCACATTTCGCAGAGCAAAGCAGTGAAAAGGCAGGGTCTATTGGTCATGCTGCAGTTTTTAGTTTTTACCCTACGAAAAACCTTGGTGCTTTAGGTGATGCTGGGGCTATTTTGACTAATGATAAAGATCTATATAATGATTGTCGAAAACTGTCCAATCATGGGGCTCCCGATAAGCATGGTCATGAATTCCCTGGTATGAATAGTCGGATGGATACACTTCAAGCTGCTATTCTCAATTTGAAACTTCAATACATCGATAAATGGAATGAAGAAAGAAGAGGCTTAGCCAAAATTTATAGTAATGAGTTATCAGACTTAAGTGCTATTCAATTACCAAAGACAGCTGGCAGTAATACGCATGTTTTTCATGTCTATAATATTCTTATGGAGTACAGAGATGATCTCAAGCAATTCTTGAAGGAAGAAGGTATTCAAACTCAGATCCATTATCCGAAAGCATTGCCTTTCACTCAAGCTTATGCTCATTTAGATCATGATGCTAGTGATTTTCCCAATTCTTATCGTATGCAAGAAGAAGGGCTTTCTTTACCACTGTTTCCAGGTATGACATTGGAACAGCAATCATATGTAATTGAAAAGATTCGATCATTTTTTCAAAAGTAAAAAGCCAGCCAAAATGTATTGACTGACTTTTTACTTTATAGGTCGAACATGACACTGAACAACCAGTACCTTTTCTGAATAAAGTATTCATAAGTACTGATAAGACTTTCAGAGAATGAGTCTCTTCTAATTCCTGTAGTATTCATTAGATTCATTCCTTCCACTTTGAACTCCCAAGGAGACCCTTCTTTTCGATACCTGAGCTCTGCATCTAATAGGTCGAAAGTTTGATTAGGCGTATTCTGATTTTGAGAGATATAGCTGTTGTATTCGTAATCAGCTTCCAAAGTAAGACCCTTTAAAATGTCTATCTCAAGATTGATAAAAGGTTGGTGATTTTGGAATTGACTGTTAGTGTTTCTTCCTGAATAATCACTTAATGATACTGAGTATCCAAAGTCCAAATAGAGCTTTTTGAATAGAGTGGCTCCTATTGTAGTTCGATAGTTTTGAGTAAAGTTGATATTTTCATTTGGAGTGTCGCTTATGATGTTATTACTAACGTTTCTACTCCATGATCCGGTAAGACTAACTCTAAAATCATCAAACCTTTTATCCATACTCGCCTGACCAGAAAGAGATTCATTTACAGCATTAATGTTAATGGGCGAATTTACCCTCTCTAGGTTATTGAACTGAACGAAATTTGAAACATCGTTAAGCCTTCTGCTATAATTAACGCTACCATAGATGTTGAAGAAATTGTACATGTTAAAGTTCATGTAGTTCAGGTTTACATTATGGTACAGACTATTCATAATTTCAGTGTTACCTCTGAACAAGGAGTTATAGCTTCTAACAATTAGACCCTCTGCAAAATTCTGAACATCGGTAAATTGTGCATTAACGTTGTAGGTTAAGTTCAAAGAATGAGAACTTCTAAACCTATATTGTGCCCTTAAAGCAGGTAATAGCAATGTTTTGTCGAAACCGTCCTCCTGATTGTTCTGGTCTGCATTCACTCGATATTGATGCAAATTCAAAGAAGGTGTAAGAATAAGATCTCCCAGCTTAGTTTTATAGAGAAGTGAAGCATAGTAATCTTCAAAAGTATAGTCAACAAGGTTGTTCAGACTTGGGTTTCCAAATGTGTTTCGACTTCCATCGCTCAATGTTTCAAACATATTAGAGGTCAAACGCTGGCTTGAGTATACATTTCCAATCTTAAGATTAATGTGATTAGTCTTATTCAAAACCCTATAGTAATTGAAGGCAGCTTCTTGCCTAATTGTAGTTGTTTCCCTGAGCTGGGTTAAGTCATATGGGCTATTGCTTACCATAGGAATCAAGGAGGCGAATGGCTGACCTGAATTCACCAAGTTATAGGTTGGGTCTTGAACTTGATCCTGGTAAGATCCCTCAAAGGAAAATATGTTTCTCGCACTTTGTGCCCAAAAAGCCCTGAGTTGATGTTCAATCGAATAAGGCTCCTGCGTGGTACTTCCATTTATATCATTAGACTGATTGCCAAAGGTTGAATTCTGTACATCTGTATTTTGGATATCAGCAATTCTTCCAAACGCATTATAGTCTAATTGAAGATTAGGATTTGGCGTGTATTTTATACCAGCTTTGAATAATCCGGAAGAACTCTGAACTCTCTGTTGAGAAGTCAATACTTCCTGGTCAGCGTTGGGCTGAAGAATATAAGTTCTATTAGAAACTGAACCCAGGGTGTTATCGACTTTAGAGCCTATTGCAAATCCGGTGATGCTAAGTGACTTATTAGGAGTGAAGCTATAATTCAAAGCAGCGAGTTCATTCTTTAAGCTTTGGGCAGTATTTCTTTCCGCAGTCGGAATACCCATAGAGCTAGAAGACACCTGAAAAGATGATCCGGCACCTCTTGCAAAACTCCCAAAGCCCCCGGTAAACCTGAAGTAATCGTTCATAGTAAAGGCAAGCTGACCAACGTTATTAGCACCGGCAATAAGATTGATGTTTGTCTTAGCATTGTAAAAGAAGGCATTAGCATGCCCCATGTATCGATCTTCTGGTCCACCTCCAACTTCAATGTCTCCAAATACAATATTCTTCTTGTCTTCTTTCAATTCAATGTTCAGTGCAAGTTGCTCACTGTTATTAACCGCACTGAGCGGACTAATGTCATTGAAGTTCTGAAGAACTTGGACCTTGTCAACTACATTGGCAGGTAAGTTCTTAGTAGCTAGTTTGGTATCTCCCTCAAAGAATTCTTTACCATCTACCAAGACTTTATCTACGCTTTTGCCCTGAACTTTTACACCACCTTCTTCATCTATTTCGAAACCGGGAAGTGCCTTAAGAACATCTTCCAGTTTTCTCTCATTACCCTGTGTGAAAACATCTGTTTTATAAGTTATAGTATCTCCCTGAATGAGAACAGGCATTTCACTAACTACTTCTACATCGCCTAGATTCTGACTATCCATAGATAGCTCAATACCAAAGGGAATGTCATTACTTTCTCTTGCGGTATATATTCTTTCAAAAGGAACAAAGCCTATAAAGCTGACCTTTATTTTATAGATTTTGTCCTTGGTTAAAGACAACTTGAAGGATCCAGAAGCATTTGTTACCGTAAATGCTTCCATTTTGTTAGTAACGGTATCTATGGCAAGAACATTAGCGAATTCTAATGGACCGCCACCGTTCTCTCTGACTTCTCCAGATAAGGTGATCTTACCTTGGGCTTGTGCGAATTGTGTACAAGCGAGAAGAAAGGAACAAATGATTAAGACGTTTTTCATATCCTGAGTTTTTGACCTTCTGTATGAATTAATTTCCGCCTATTTTGATCTTCATGGTATTTCCTTTACCACTACTGAATTTTTCCGCCATTTCGGCTGACTTGGCATCAATTTCCTCCCTTAATTCTTCTCTTGTTACTTTTTTTCCTTTTGACGGTTGTTTGATCTTGATCTCATCTTCAGGATTTAGGACCACTTTTGTGCATAAGTAGGTCATTCTTCCATCTGATACTTCTAGAATTAACCCTGGTAACCCCCAATAATCATCTGGTCCTTGAGAAACTGGGATCTGAGGAGTATACCAAGCTGTAATAGCTGTGGTATCCATAGTGACTTGAGGCTCCATTTCTTCGTCCTTGTTTTCACCATCATCTTCAGAGGAGAAAGAAAAACTCCTGCTTTCGCGAATGTCTTGATAAATAGCTTTGTAGGCAGTATAGTTGCCAATTTGCTTTGTTTCGTCTGTCATTTCCCACTCTCTACTTTCTAGCTCATCTTTAACTAAAAAGGGCTTACTGAATACCTCAGTTTCTTGCATGTATAGATTTTCAGCAGTGTTCTTGTAAGTGAGCCCACCACCTGCTGACATTGTGATGACCATTCCACCTGCAGATGCTGTTGCAGGGCCACCATCCAAACTTTCTACCTCTTTCCAGACAGATTCAGTAAGGTTGAATTTCAATTCATATTCTTTTTGAAATTGGGCTTTCATTTTCTGCATGATCTGTTCTTCCATAGCCGGAGTCATGCCTTCTGCTTTAAAAGAAAAGCCTTCCATCTTTCTCGAAGATTGATAAGTGGCCATGCCTTGAAAGTCTTGTGCAGATAGCGTGATAAAAGTGGCCGTGATAATGCCAACGATTAAAAATAGTTGTCTTCTAGTGTTTTTCATTTTGAGCGATTTTATTACCCTACAAATCAAAACCTAATTGTAAAAATATTGAGTTAACCAGTGTTAACGTGTGTTAAGCT
>CBFIDS010000130.1:0-2976 GCA_965661435.1 Roseivirga sp. | reverse complement strand
TGAATACAGCTCCCATTAAGGCCGTATTGCCTGAGGCGTCCTTCGCATTCAGATCAGCCTTATTTTCAATAAACAACTTGACGATCTCCAACTGATTGAAGTAGCCCGCCATGATCAAGGGAGTGAATCCTCGAGCATCAGCTTTGTTGACCAATTCTGGTTCTTGTTTGATCAATTCAGTAACAGCGTAAACCTCCCCTGTTCTGATCGCATTCATAAGTTCTTTCTCCGCACTCATATGGTTGAAAAACTCTGGTTTTTTCTAATTGTTCAAATATATGTACCTACACGATAAATCACAACTAGGTATTAAGGATACTAGAGTACACTCTTACAATTTACTCCAATCTCCCTTTCTAGCATAGGGATACTCGTCACTCTTTTCTAAACTATAGTAAGTGTTGAGCCCTGAGATACCAGCAATGTCTAACTTTTCTAAGTCCAGATAGCCTTGCTCTGAGATTGCATTCTCATCTACAAAAACATGTTCTACCTCCCCTATTAGCATAATAGTTCCATTCAGCGCTATGGGTAATTCTTGCCTCAGTTTTAATCCTAGCTGTATGGGGCTTTCCTCAACAAAGGGAGCAGCAAAGCCATCGATGTACTTCTCATTGAATCCACATGCCTCGAATTCAGATTCCCCTTCTTCAAACTTAGCAGAGGTATAATGAGCCGCTTTTGTGCTTATTAATGGAACAGCATTGATAGTATAAACCCCTGATCTCCTGATATTTTCAAAGGTATGTCTCGGCACCTCTCCGGTTGGCCTCGTCACCATTCCGATCAATGGAGGATTGCTTCCGAGATGAATGACGGACGAAAAGATAGCCAGATTGGTTTGGCCTTCTTCACTTTGGGTCCCAATCAAATTAGCTGGCTTAATGCCCGTCACTGAATTGATGAGGTTCAGTCTAAATATCTTATCGAGTTGATCTATGTCTTTCCTATCGAAATGCTTCATGTATAAGCTAACTTCAATCTGAGTAGACTGTTTACGATTGATAAAGCTTTGTTAGCCTAAAGTTACAGTATTCCCATCTTGAGAAACATTGATCCTTGCTAATGGAGAACCTGCCGGACCTCTTACCACTTGTCCACTGGTATTGAACAAAGAACCATGGCATGTACATTCGAACTGGTTATTAGGGAACTCCCAATCTCTGGAGCATCCTGAATGTGTACATACTGAAGTGAACGCACTTATTACACCCCCAACATTCACCAATAGAATATTTTCATTGGGATGAAGTAACCATCCTCCTTCTTGCTGAAGGTCACTAAATGGGCTTTCGGTTAATTCGAAGGTGATCGCATTGCCTGACTGATCATCACCTGGATTACCAGTCATTGGCGTTGTATCTTCAGAGTCGCTTGAACAGCTTTCTAAACTCAGACCGAAGTAGGCTAAAACTGTTGCGGCTGATGCATTTTTGAGAAAATCCTTCCTATTCATGGTTTCTTTGGTTAGTCTTATATCTAGACTAACGAAGTAACCATAAGGTTCAGATCTCAATTACTTTAAATAAGTGGAAACCCAACCTAATAGAGAGATATTAATATCGATCGTGAAGCATAATATGCCTTTCGGGAAGTACAAAGGCTCAAAGTTATGCGACCTGCCAATCCATTATTTGGAGTGGTTTGCCAATAAAGGATTCCCAGAGGGAAAACTCGGTATGCAAATGAGAACGGTCTATGAGATCAAATTAAATGGTCTCGAAGAGATCATTCATCAGCTCAAGCGAACTATTCGATAGCTGCCTGTACCTTTTGCATCATCTGAGCTATTTTATTTGGCTCCAACCAACGCGTAACAACCACCATATTGTTGGTTTTATCTACTACAATAAAGTTGCCTCCGAAACCGGCAGCATAGTAAATGGTCTCATCATCTACTCCTTCCCATTTTCTTGGCCCGCGATTCAACCACCACATGTAACCATAGCTCTCCATGGCTTCAGAAGGTTGTTGAACAGCTTTTACCCAGTCTTTAGAGATCAACTGTTGTCCGTTCCAGTTTCCATCATTGAGAAACAAATAACCAAAACGAGCATGATCTATGGTGCTGATGAAAACACCTCCACCGGAATGACCTCCACCTGTCACCGACTTCATTTTCATTCCATCAACAACCGTCCAGGCATCTTCATAACCGAACCATCTCCAAGTCGTTGAGGCTCCAATCGGATCCATGATCTTTTCCTTCAGGATTTGAGGCACAGGTTTTCTCCAGACCTGAAGAAGTGAATAAGCCAGCACATTTACACGAACATCATTATACTCCATCACGGTCCCAGGTTCTACAGGCTTGGTGAATTTCCAATCGTCTATTCCTCCTCTTCTTGGTGGTCTATCCCCCCAATCTTTGATCCCAAATAGTTGACCAGACCAAGCTGAAGACTGATTCAACAAATGATGCCAGGTTATCTTTGAGTTATGTGCACCCGCAAAAGTGCCATCCCAAACATAATCTTGCATTAGATCCTGAGTGTTTGAGATTAAACCTGCGTCTAACGCTAAGCCCGCCACTGTTGAAAGGTAGCTTTTAGTAACGCTGAAGGTCATATCCACGCGATCCACATCACCCCATTGTGCTACTACATGACCATCTTTGATGATTACCCCTGCAGGTCCTCCTCTTTTCTTGGTAGGTCCTAGTATCTCATGAAAAGGTTCTGAACGAAATCCTTCCAGAATAGCGATGCGGAGATCTCTAGAGCCTGAATATTCATTGTCTTCAGCGTAAGACACAGCTTCTTGTAAAAGTGTTTCATTCAATCCAAGCTCAGGAGCAGACTTGGTTGCCCAATTTCCTCTAGGGGGGAAATAAGTCTGTGCTATGGTTTGGCCACTAATGGTGACAAGGAATAGAAGTATGATAAACCGTTTCATAAGATCAATTTTTACGAAGGAATATAGAAAGACCAATCTAATCAATTGGCCTTATATGAATGGAAAATAAAAAAGGGGACC
>CBFIDS010000129.1:0-26584 GCA_965661435.1 Roseivirga sp. | reverse complement strand
CTTTTCTTCCTTTTATTCATGCTATCGAAGAGCACTTTTATCAGCAATATTCTAGAAGACTAGAACTTCCAGATCAAGCCGATACTATTTCCAGTAACATTTACATGCTCGAGAATATTTTCAAGTCCTTTGCTTTTTGACTGAAGTACTGAGTATAGGATAATATCGAAGGCGAGTAAAAACCCTCCTTGCAAGATCAAAGACCTGCCATAACCAGTAAGAATATCTTTTTTCTTATCTCTTGTCTTGGCCATTTCCTTCATTAAAAAACCACCGGTAATGTAGGCAACATCTAATCCTGCATTCATCAATAACACCTTACCCATTTGATGGTATTCGCCTACAGTTTCCACCATTCCAATGGCACTAGGATCAGTGATCATTGAATGCCTGAGTCCTGGCAATGCCAATCCTAAGTTGACAACATTCCAGAAGATGTTCATTCTGTAAAAATGGCCCTGCTCATTGGAAGATGGATTCCTTAGCATTAATCCATTCACTCCCATATTACCAACTGCCCAGCTACTTAAGACTATCATTCCGATCTTATTGACTTGAAGTCGTTCTTGGTTGAAATCACCCAAAGACTGCTGTGCAATGGCATCAACACTAAACAGAATTAAAAGAGATAATATGAAGAGCAGTTTTTTGTTCATGGCTTTAAAGTTGGATATTGAATTAACTCACTAAGACTTGAAGAGTTCAAATGAACTCAACACCCATCTCGACTAAGACAAAGTTAAAAAGTCTCATACTGAAGAGAATTAAGGCAATACCTACTACTCTATTCATGATCTTTATGAAGCGCGGTGTTACAATCTCACTCAATTTAGTAGCGAAATGCGACTTAGTAACATCCGCTAAAAAGACTGTTGCTATTAAAACCACAAAAAAAATAACAGCTTCATTATCAGAATACTCAAAATCAAGCGTCACTTTACTGATGATGCCTAACCAAAAGAACAACACAAAAGGGTTGATCCCATTCAATAAGAACCCCTTCATAATCTGTTGAAAGCAGTTGGTGTCTTGTTGATGAAGTTGTTTTAACCCTTTTTGTGGAACGGGTTTGAGAAGATAGACTACTCCAAAAACCAACATGATGCCTCCACCAATTCCTCCTAACCACATATTGAAGGCAGGATTATCGACCAATTGAGAAATCCCCAAATAAGTCACCACAATGTAAATACTGTCGCTAACAGCTATACCTACAGCCATAAAAAAACCTGACCAAAACCCTTTCTCAATAGCATTTTGGATCAGTGCAAAAAATACAGGACCTATCAGTACGCAAAGTAGTAGTCCGAATAAAAACCCATTAATTATAACGTAACCCATAGATTAGGCAGTCTGCTTGATGAATTTTAGCCAACTTTCAAGCTTTTCTTTTTTTAGAACTCTAGGAAATTTAGTCTGGCCCCCCTGTTTACCTTGTGTTTTCATCCATCCGTAAAAAGTATCATTCGGGAGAACATTTATATGAATCTTTTTAAGCGCATGTTGTCTTTCTACTGCATAGTCATCATTCAGAACTTTTAAATGCTGATCTATCTTCTCTTTCAATAGTTCACCATCTACTTCTCCGTCAATGCCCACGTACCAATGATGCGCAAAAAGTTTTCCGTCTGGCATACCCGCCACCGTGAACTCTTTTACAATGATATCTAGATCTTTAGCGGACATTTCAATTGCCTTGTTCATATTATCAACTGACAAATGTTCACCACATAGACTTAAGAAATGCTTTGTTCTACCGGTTATAATGATCTCCGAACTATGTTTATCGGCAAACTTTACGGTATCTCCAATTAAGTATCTCCAGGCTCCAGAAATGGTCGAAATCAGTAATGCATACTCTTTGCCTTCTTCTACTTCATCTACCATGAAAGTCTGTGCTCCTGGCTTAACCATCCCATCATAATCGAAATTATCTTCATTGAATGGGATAAATTCATGAAAGATCCCACCATTTAGCATCAGTCTCATAGATTTCTTACCCGGCTCCGACTGAAAGGCAATAAATCCTTCAGAGGCAAGATAAGTGTCTATATAATGAATTGGATGACCTAATAAACTGTCGAAACCTTTTCGGTACGGTTCGAAAGCTACACCTCCATGTACATACGTCTCTAGATTAGGCCAAATCTCGTGAATGTGTTTAACTCCATATTTTTCAATAATCCTCTCCAAAAGAATGGTAATCCAGGCAGGCACGCCTGCCATCATTCCTATATTCCATTTTGGAGCTTTCTCAATGATCTCTTCAAGCTTAGTTTCCCAATCCTTTTGTTTTTTGATCTTTGGAGAAGGTCTCGAAAAGCCTTGAACCCAGACCGGTAACTGACCTGTGGTGATCCCACTTAGATCGCCATAATAGAAATTCCCTGAAAAATTAAGTGATGTGGTTCCACCTAGCATGAGCATCCCTGATTGAAAGAATTTATCAGGAAGGTCATATTTCGAGAGCGTATACATGTGCCTTGTACCTGTTCTTCTGATCTGTCTGATCATGTCTTTGGTCACTGGTATGAATTTCGATGAAGCTCCAGAAGTTCCTGAACTTAATGCGAAAAACTTGGTTCTTCCTGGCCAGGTTACGTCAGGCTCTCCCTCTCTGGTCATAGTCCACCAACGTTCATTCATGGAATCATAATCATGAATAGGAACATGTTCTTTAAACTTTTCATAAAAGTCATGCTTACCGAAACTCCTAAACTCTTCAAGAATAGAGATGAAATTGTATTCTCTCCCGAACATCGTGTTTCTGGCACTGATCAAGAGCTTAGACAATTCTTTCTTCTGAAGCTCATGGGGTGCCGTAAAATCTTGCTCGAGTGTTTCTCTAAGCTTTATCCCTTTTTTTAAGATGGATCCGATTATTGGCATATACTCATTTAGGTTTATTGAACTGTTGGCATAAACAGGAGTTTTTGTTCTAAATTGCGCTCAATTCAGACTATCAAATATAATAGAAATCTATACGCAAACTGAAAAGTCAAGATACATGAGCATTGCTGAGAATATTTCAAAGTTCAACAAAGAAATTGCACCATTTAATGCACGGCTCATTGCTGTGAGTAAGACTAAGCCAAACGAAGATTTGTTACAGGCTTACGAAGCAGGTCAGTTCGATCTAGGGGAGAACAAAGTTCAGGAGCTATCTGAGAAGCAAGCATCACTGCCAAAAGACATTCAGTGGCACATGATTGGTCATTTACAAAGAAATAAGGTTAAATATTTGGCTCCCTATGTGCATCTGATCCATGCCGTTGATAGCTTAAGGCTTATAAAGGAGATTAATAAGCAGGCTAAGAAAAATGATAGGGTCATCGATTGCTTGATTCAAGTTTATATTGCCAAAGAAGAAAGCAAGTTCGGACTAGATGAAGATGAAGTACGACAGCTACTGGATTCTGATGAATTCGCGGAAATGGAAAATGTAAGAATATTGGGGCTGATGGGAATGGCAACCAACACAGAAAATGAAGTAACGGTTAGAAATGAGTTCAAGGAACTTAAAAAGTTCTTTGATGAAGTTTCCAGTTCATACAATTCGAGTAAAATTAAAATGCAGGAATTATCAATGGGAATGACCAATGATTATAAGATTGCATTAGAAGAAGGGAGCACTATGATTCGAGTTGGAAGCGCCATTTTTGGAGAGAGAAATTATAATTGATATGACAGCAAAGACCATTATAATAATCGCTTCCATCCTTGGAGCACTTTCGGTTGGAATCGGAGCCTTTGGGGCTCACGGCTTAGAATCTACATTAACGGCCAATGGGAGATTAGACACTTTTGAAACTGCTGTTAAGTATCAATTCTATCATACACTTGCACTTTTGCTAATTGGCATTTTAATGTTGAATGTAGATAGCAGCATGTTCTCGTATGCTGCTTGGTGCTTTCTAATTGGCATAGTCATCTTTAGTGGTTCGCTATTTACTTTAAGTTTAACTAACATCACTTGGCTAGGTGCTATTACTCCAATTGGTGGGCTTGCCTTTATCATTGGCTGGGTACTATTAGCAATTGGTGCTAGTAAAGCGCTTTAGTAGAACTTTGGGTTGAAGTTCACTAAATAGAGCTCCTTTGAAGCTCTAGTGACCGCAGTATACAACCACCTTAAGTATTCATGATTCACCATTTCGTCTGTCAGGTAACCCTGATCTACAAAGACAGCTTCCCATTGCCCACCTTGAGATTTATGACAGGTAAGTGCATAAGCAAACTTGACTTGTAAGGCATTGAGGTATGGGTCTGTCTTCAAAGCTTTAGCTTTTTCCTTTTTTGTACCAAGATCGATATAGTCTTCCTTTACCTGATCATATAAACTCTTATAAGCTTTATCATTCAAAGACGCTTCAGGAGAATAAAGTGTGTCTAGCATTACCTTAGCATCAAAAGGTTCTTGATCAGGATAATCAAGCAATCTAAGGCTCAGGGTAACAAACCTCAGATCGTAAAGATCTTCAAATCGGCTGATCTTAAGTACTTCAACAAAATCACCATTTGCCAGAAATCCTGCGGGAGCATTCTCAGGGAGAAAATGGTAGTTATTTCGAACGATCATCAGAATATCACCCGCCTCCAATTCATCTTCTCTATAATGGATCGACCTCCTGATGTATTGATTATACTGGACCGCATTTTTATTACTCCTACAGATGATAGCAGTATTTTCTACTCCATACTTATCATAGGCATATCGGAGTCCATCCTCTAGTTTTTCTCCAGTCATTTTAAAGGTGTCTTGAAATCGACTAGTGGTCAGGTTTATTTTGAAATCCTTTTTGGGTAATTCATTGCGAAGGTTTGTAGCGTTAAACAGGATCCCTGAATCAATATCTTGACGCATAACCTCTGTTAGTTCCAAAGAAACGACATCTGCCTTGAAATTCTTTTGCAAATAATCCTTGTCTAAAGCAGGACTATCAAGATTACCTACTGGAGGAAGCTGAGCAGTATCGCCAATAAGTAATAGCCGATTCCCTTCTTTTGAAAAGACATATTCCATCAATTCAGTCAACAATCCTTTTTGTCCATAATCTGCGGAATCTGAAATCATGGAAGCTTCATCAACTATGAATAGTGTATTGCTATGATAGTTTGATTGTCTCTTAAATTCTAAGCCACCTCCGGGCTCTGCTGTTTGCTGAAAGACTTTTTTATGGATAGTAAAAGCAGTACGTTTAGAATATCCACTCATTACTTTAGCTGCTCTACCCGTTGGTGCCATTAGAACATACTTGTATTTAAAGAATGGTAACATCTGAACTAATGCACTGACAACTGTGGTTTTACCGGTTCCAGCATATCCTTTAAGAATCAAGGTGGGCTTGTTCAAGCCTTCACGAAGCAAGAATCCATCGAAAAGACCAAATAGCTTCTGCTGACCTTGAGTAGGCTCAAAGGGAAATTTATCAATTAGGATCTCTGAAGGTTTAGCCAATAGTCGATGCTTTTACGTTCAAATTGTGCAACAGCCTAAAGATAGTTTACCTTAGTGAACTACATAAACGAAATCTAAAAACTGTCAATGACTTCAAAGATCAAGCAAGAGATCAATCAGCAATACGGAGAGAAACTGAGGGTCAGGGTTAGTGGTATTTGTATTGAGGACGGTAAACTCCTATTGGTCCATCATAGAGGATTAGGTGAAACAGAGTGGCTTTGGGCTCCACCAGGTGGCGGAATGGAATATGGCGAAGATGCCCAAACTGCCTTGAAAAGAGAATTCCTCGAAGAGACTCAGTGTGAAATTGAGATAGAAAAGTTTTTATTCGTCCATGAATATTTAGACCCTCCTCTTCACGGAATTGAGCTGTTTTTTAAAGTCAACATTACAAATGGTGAAATTGCTGTTGGTAAAGATCCTGAAATGTCTGATGACGCTCAACTTCTAACCGAAATTGGATTTTTGGAATTCAACAAATTAAAAGAGCACCATTCACATAGCTTACATTACGTCTTACAGAAAACTGACCATCTATCTGACCTGATTAATCTCAAAGGTTATTTCAAATTTCATTAATTATCCATAAACTAGCGGTTCGAATAACTATGGATTACCTAAATAATTAGTTAATTTTAAGAAAAATTCAACCTCCAAGATGAACCTAACTAAAATACTTACTGCCCTTTTCTTCATCGTTGCCGTTGGCGTAGGATATCTATTGTATGATGGAATCAACACTACGATTGAAAAAGAAAAAGAAATTGACCGAGTGGAAAACAGAGTTAAAGCTAAACTAGAACTGATTCGTTCTGCTCAAGAAGCCTATTTATCTACTTATGGTGACTATGCTGACTCTTGGGAGAAACTAGTAGCTTACGCAGACACTGGTAAAATTTACATTGTGCAAAGAACTGAGGAAATCACTATGCTTGATTATGGTGCAGAAAAATCAGAATTCTTTTTTGACACTATTGATGTAGTTTCTGTAAGAGACTCTTTATTCTCTAGAAACTATGATGTTTCAAAATTACCTGAGCTACCACATGCTCCGGGTAAATATTTCTCATTATACGCTAAAGATTCTGTTAGAAGTGGCGTGAGTGTAGATTACATTGAAGTAGTTGACACTTATCCTTTCGACAAGACCAGAGCTGACGATGCAGATATTGAGCAAAGAAGACCATTAAGGTTTGGGTCAAGAACAGATATTACAACAGCTGGTAACTGGTAAGATACAGTGCAGCTATCTGAAACAAACCAAATCATCTCTATAAAAGACGAAAGGTTGGATATTGACAAAATCAGTCAATGTCGCCTTTCGTTTTTTATTTCATCATACTATTGCCAAATCACAGTCTTTGATGTTAGAAAGAAGCAACTACTGCTTTTTGAAAGCATAGAATTAAAGGAGCATAAATCGATTATAGAAAATCTCGAATTGATCTATCATGATCATATTCTAATTGCAGCAGGCTTCTGGAATGAAGTTCAAGTCTTTGTACGGAATAAGCAATTTGCGTTAGTACCTATACCTATTTTTGACCGTTCCATGGCACAACAGTATATAGCCCTTAATGATAAGATAGACATTGATAAGGACGAATTTCATTACAAAATTATTGACCATCTAGGTGTAGCTGTTTCATTTGGTTATGCGAGTGAGATCAAAGCTTGGTTCAAGGAGAAATATCCAAAGCTTTCACTTTATTTTAATCATCAATCAATTGCTTACTTAAATGCGGTCTCAAAACAACTCAAGACAAAAGCTCCTTCTTGTTTATTTTTGTCCATAAATGTAAAGGAAGTTCAAATTGCAGGTTTCAATTTGGAAAGATTAGCCATTTATAACCAGTTCAGCTTTTCAGATGCTAAGCAATTAGTCAAGCTCATATTACTGACAATTCAACAGTTCAGTGGAGATGGCCAATTGACTCCAATTGTTCTTCATGGAGTTAAAGAGAAAGTAGATCTAAATCTACCTGTACTTAAAAAGTACTTTAAGAATATAGAACTTGGTGCAAGACCCAGCGGAATAAACATGCATCCTTTCTTCAATGAATTGGAGGATCAGGAGTATGTTGAAGTTTTAGCCAACCTTTAATTACTTTCATTAGTTTTACTTTCATGAAGCGAATTGCTCTTTTCCCCGGCTCATTCGATCCTTTTACGAAAGGGCATGAGGACATCGTTTTAAGAGGACTTAAGATCTTTGACGAAATTATAGTGGCTATTGGCTACAATAGCCAAAAAGCTAATCGCTACTTCGAGATTCAGTACATGGAGGATAAGATCAATGAGACTTTCAAAGATATCCCTGAGGTTTCAGTCATTGTCTACAATGAATTGACAGCCTCAATGGCTGATAAAATGAATGCTCAAGCGATACTAAGAGGATTGAGAAATACCACAGACTTTGAATATGAAGACAGTATTTCTCAGGTTAACAGGGATCTAAATAAGAATCTAGAAACCATTTTCTTGATCACCACTGCAGCATTGGCAGGAATCAATTCATCTATTATAAGAGAGGTTCATAAATATGGGGGAGACGTTCAAAAATACTTGCCTTATACTTTATAAGTCTTTTTAATTTTTTTGAATTTATTGTAGACGTGTGCTATCGACTTATAGGTAGTGAACAAAGCTACATTGGTTTCATTCTCATTCATCCAACGTACTTCATCAATATCTTCTTCCAATTGAGGCTTCATATGAGAATCATCCAAGCAAGCCATAAGATACCATGATGTTTTCTTAAGAATACTCTTCTCTCCCTTAGTATAGGTATGCCAAGTAGTACAGATCTTTTCCTTGATCTCTACACTTACATTACACTCCTCTTCTACTTCTCTTTTAGCTCCTTCTGCTACTCCTTCTCCTTTTTCAATCTTACCCTTAGGAAGATCCCACATACCTAATCTGTGAATCATTAACACTTTACCTTCTCTGAAAACAACTCCTCCACCAGCTTTAATGATCTTAAACTTGCTTTTAATATAATCTACCGTTTCATCATAGTCTTCAGTTAAAACTGTGATAGACTCAAGGTTTTTAAGCTTTTTGTTATGAAGAATAAAAAGTATTGACTTGATCGTACTAAGATTAGCATTTCGGATCAAAAGATTTCCTTTGAGCTTTCTTTCATTAATAATAAGATCTTCATCATCAATGATACTATCAAACTCAGCCTGGTCTTTGATCCCTGATGGCTTTTTAATACGAAGAGGTTTGTCTTTAATGTAGATCCTCATGGAGAGAATAGATTGTGGATCAATATCAAAAAAAAATCTCTAACAACAGGAAAGAAATTGATTCCATTTTCAGAAAAAACTCTGTTAACTTCGCGACATGCAGTCAACCAAAGAAATCGCTCTAAAAATTGCTTCAGATCTTCTTCGAATTGAAGCTATCAAATTGAATGTTGAGAACCCTTTTACTTGGAGTTCAGGCTGGAAGTCTCCCATATATTGTGATAATAGATTATCCCTTTCTTACCACGAAATCAGAACGTACATCAAGACTCAACTTGCTGAGGCTGCTAAAAACCAATTTCCCGGTTTTGAAGCAGTAGCAGGAGTAGCTACTGCCGGTATCCCGCAAGGTGCTTTACTAGCTGACCTTCTTGAAGTTCCATTTATCTATGTTAGGTCTAAACCAAAAGGCCATGGAATGGAAAACTTGATCGAAGGAAAAGTTGACCCCGGTAAGAAAGTATTGGTTGTAGAGGACCTGATCTCTACTGGTGGGAGTTCATTAAAAGCCGCTTCGGCCTTGAGAGAAGCTGGTTACGAAGTACTGGGTATGTTGGCCATCTTCACATATAGTTTCCCCTTAGCGGATGAGAATTTCAAAGAAGCTGATATCAAGCTACATTGTCTCAGTAATTATTCTGTTATGCTTGAGAAAGCCATGGAAATGGGATATATCGGTCAAAGTGATCTGGAAACTCTTGAAGAATGGAGAAATGCTCCCGCCCTTTGGAAACAAGGCTAATTAGAATTTCTCTTCGATACCTAAACCGAATAGTGCAAAATCGTATTTGACAGGATCTTCAGAATCGAATTCTTTGAGCCTATTGGTTAACTCTAAAGCCATTTGCCAATCGGTCTGTTTTCGTTTTATCAGCTGAAATCTTCTGGCTACCCTTTCTACATGTAAATCGCAAGGGCAAACTAATTGATGAGGCTTTATTTCACTCCACAAGCCAAAATCAACTCCTTTTTCATCTTGCCTAACCATCCATCTCAAAAACATGTTGATACGTTTGCAAGCTGATTTTCGCTCTGGAGTTGCAACGTGCTTTCTAGTTCTAGGAGGAGAATCTGGTAGATCAAAAAAGGTGTTATGGAAGGAGCGAAGGCTGCTCCCCATGTCTTCGTCCTTATCTGATAAGCCTTTAAGAAAAGCATCTTGAAGACTATTATGCTTTAGATAGTACTCTTTAAAAAACTCAATGAAATAAAGCGTATCCACATCATTAAAGGTTCGGTGCTTAAACTTTAAAAGAGCCTTTAAATCATTCTCCGTATGATTCATGATGAAATCGTACGGCTGATGATCCATCATGGCAAATAATTCTTTGCACTTATTAATGATGGTAACTCGTTGCCCCCATGCTAAAATAGCAGCCCAGAACCCAGTGATCTCAATATCCTGAGGCTTTGAATATTCATGCGGAATGCAAATAGGATCATTTTCTATGAAGCTAGGTTGGTTGTAGGTTTCAACCTTCTCATCCAAAAAAGCTTTGAGGTCAGGAAAGGACTCAAATGTCATTTATTGGAAATAATTCAATTGTACTCTAAACCTTTTGTCAATGGCCTTGAGATGATCGTATGCCCTTTGATTCAGCTTGATAATTACGCTTTCATTACCAGAAGTCTCAGGGATAGAACCGATTACTCTGACATATACGGTCAGGTCATTCATAAGATTCTTTACTTTAATAACTGTACCAACTTTGGCAGTCTTATGCAGAGCAAAGAATTTACTGGAAGGTTCATCTTCATCAATTACCTCTGCTACTCCTTCGGTTTCAACTTGTCTAAATGGCGTGCCTGGGTAAGAGGTTTCTTCCAGTACTTCCATGTCACTCGTATCCGAATTAGCAACAGGCAACTTTACTTCTTCCTCTTTTTCAAAAGGCTCTTTAGAAATAAGTACAGAATCTTGCGTATTCAGTCCGCTAGGTGGTGACGTTTGTGCTTTTTCCTCCACTTGGCTTTCCTTATTAACTGGAACCAACACTTCTTTTTTGATCACCAATTTTTGGTTGAGATCGATGGAATTCGAAGGTAGGTTATTCCAAGATTTGATGGCTGAAACTTGCACATTATACTTTCGAGCAATCGAAAAAAGCGTTTCTCCTGCTTTAACTGTATGAGATACATCCTCCGTAGTCGATATGACAGCTGAATCTGGAGATATCACATCTCCACCATAAGGAATCTTAAGTGTTTGTCCGATTTGAAGGCCATTAACGAGTATCGGATTGGCAGCATTAATTTGCGATACTGATGTTTTATATCTTCTGGAAAGCGAGTATAAAGTCTGCTGCGGTTGCACTTTATGTATAACGAATACCTGCTCTCCTTTCCTTTCGATCCCAAGAGAATCAGTCTGAGCCAACATGGCTTGTGCTAAAACCGATAAAAACAGAAAAATATAACTAAACCTTCTCATCAATACTGTAAATCTTCAACTGTGTTTTATTCTGAACAAATATAACTGCCCCATTCACTATAAAAAAAGAACCTGACACCAAGCCTTTCATACCCTTATCTAGCGTTTCTTCCAATAAAAGGTTCCCAACTGAACTGAATATATAAAGAGATAACGCCTTTTCTCGATTTATTTCATGATTAGCCGAAATAAATATCAAACCTCTATACTCTAGATAATCACAACTTCCCGTCAGATCAATATTTACTTTCTTCTTCAAAAACTTAGCCAGAGTATCAAAGTGATCCGAATCAGCCTCATAATGCAAAGGGAAATCAATTATTGAATCAATCCGCTCATTTTTCTTATTTTCCCACTCCTGAGAATCGATGTTAAACAACAATTCTTCATCATCCTTCTGTCTTAAAAAGATCTGATCGTCAGAAGCTCCAATTAAAAGCACATTCTCTAATGACCAGGACACCTCTTGTGTTGTCAAATCAAACCCAAAGACAGACCGATTCTCTATGTCCTGGCTATCTTCAAACTTCTGAAAAACGATCTGTGAATCCGTAATGTGGTATGCATTTACCCACCAAGAGTCATCAAACTCAAGATTTTCCCAACTCAACTCGTTCTGATCAAGGTCGAATAAAGCAAAAGAAGATTGAAGACTGTCTGAATCTCTATTATTGATCACAAGAAAGCCATCACTTGACTTTACTTCCCAAACGGGAGTTTTGAAATCATATGAAAATTTTAGATTTAAAACTGTGGACACAGGCTTTCTTTGTATTTTCAACAAAAATAGATGATTAAAGTGGGGAAAAAAGCTATCCAAAAATTTACTCGCATAACAAGCATACTTGCCTTTTCTGCACTCATGTTTGCATTCATAGCCAAAGCGCAGGTTAATTATCAAGAAGGAACAAAAAGAATCTTTGTTATGGAGATCAAAGGAGACATTGATCCTCGAATGAATCGATATGTAGATCTTGCTTTGACCCAAGCTACTGAAGACTCTGTCGATATGGTGATCGTAGAAATGGATACCTACGGAGGTGCCGTGAATGACGCTAATGATATTCGAACTCGAATATTGGATTATGAAAAGCCAATATGGGTCTACATCAATAACGATGCGGCAAGTGCAGGAGCGCTTATCTCAATAGCTTGTGATAGTATTTTTATGGCACCTGGTTCAAATATTGGAGCAGCCACAGTAGTTAATGGAGCGGATGGTAGCCAAGCCCCAGACAAGTACCAATCTTATTTCCGAAGCCTTATGCGATCTACTGCCGAACGCTCAGGTAGAGACCCTCTAATTGCCGAAGGAATGGTAGATGATAGAGTAGAAATAGAAGGTGTAACTGAAGCTGGAAAAGTGATCACTTTTACAACTTCCGAAGCCATCAAGAATGGATATTGTGAAGGTGAGGTCGCTAGCATTAGAGACATACTAGAAAAAAATGAGATTGTAGATTTTGAATTAATAGAATATGAGATCTCTTCCACCGAAAAGGTCATAGCTTTTTTCTTAAATCCAGTTATAAGCGGATTGCTGATCTTAGTCATTACAGGAGGTATATTTTTTGAGCTACAAACACCAGGGGTTGGCTTTCCAATAGCTGCAGCCGGAATTGCTCTTGTACTCTATCTTGTTCCTTACTATCTCAATGGATTAGCCTCTAATTGGGAGATCGCTGTTTTCTTTGTCGGGCTCATTTTAATCGCATTAGAAGTATTTGTAATACCTGGATTTGGTGTAGCAGGTGTTTTAGGCATCATTTGCACAATTGGGTCACTTATATTCATAATGCTCGCCAACGATAATTTCAATTTCGACTATGTGCCTTCAGGGGATATTGCCAAGGCAGCAGGTGCCGTGGGCGCTGGAGTTTTTGGTTCTATCATATTGCTTATTGTCTTTGGGTATCGACTTACGCAATCAAAAATGTTCGATAGAGTAGCTTTGGTTACAACTCAAAAGAAAGACGATGGCTATATTGCGACATATTATAAAGAAAACCTAGTAGGAAAAACTGGAAAGTCGGTAACCATTCTAAGACCAAGTGGCAGAGTAGAGATAGAAGACGAGATCTACGATGCTTATACTCGGGGTGAATATGTAGAGACAGGTTCTGAAATTTTGGTAGTCAGCCAACAAGGAAGTTCCCTACAGGTTAGGATGAAAAGGAATGAAGAAGAAGAATAACAATTACTCCCCAGAAAGTTTGGCTATATCAGGTGGCCACGACCCTTCCACAGCGAACAATTCTATAAAACCGCCCATCTATCAAACATCTAGCTTTAAGTTTGATACGGCTGAAGAAGGCAAAGCATTTTTTCAGAATTTGTCTAATGATGCCCCATTAGAAGAAAGAAATGCAAGCTTGATCTATACCCGCCTAAACCATCCGAATGCAATTTCTGCAGAGTTCAAACTTGCACAATTGGATGGCGCTGAGGATGCTGCATTCTTTGAAAGTGGAATGGCAGCCATAACCACAACAATCTTCGCATTTTGCCAAGCAGGAGACCTAATTTTAATGTCGTCCCCATTATATGGAGGAACTGATACTTTTATAAAAAAACATGCCATTCAATATGGAATCGATCATATTGAATTTCAACCAGGTGCTACAAAAGAGGAGATTAAAAAATTAGTTGCTGATCATCCAAAAGCAGACCGCTTAAAAATGATCTATCTCGAAACTCCAGCCAATCCTACTCTTTCACTGACAGATATTGAGATGATCAAGGACCTGAGAAATGAGATATTGAAAGAAGCAATCATTGCGGTCGACAATACATACATGGGGCCTACCTTTCAAAAGCCTTTAGCGCTGGGTGCAGATATCAATCTCTATTCTGCTACTAAATATATTGGCGGACATAGTGATATTATTGCAGGAGCGGCTTCTGGGTCCGAAAAACTGATGAAAATCGTCAAAGGTAAAAGGTCTATACTTGGTAACACGGCATCACCTTTCACTTCCTGGCTTCTTTCTAGAAGCATGGAAACTGTTGGCCTGAGGATGGAAAAGCAAGCCTCCAATGCTCAAAAACTTGCTGAGTTTTTAGATAGTCATAAGAATGTGAAGAAAACGTACTTTTTGGGCTTGCTGAAAGAAGATGATCCACTCTACCCTCTTTTCAAAAAACAAAATAATTCGCCTGGGGCAATGATAGCCTTCGAAGTTCATGGTAGTGAACCTGAAGCATTCAAGGTTTTGAACAAATTAGAGTTAGCTCATCTTGCGATATCTCTAGGAAGTACCGAGACTTTGGTCTCGCACCCGTTTACAATGAGTAGTTCGAATATGGATGAAGCAGACCGATTGAAAAATGGAATCACCCCAGCTTTGATCAGAGTATCGGTTGGACTAGAAAATATAGATGACCTGATCAAAGATCTTGATCAGGCATTAAACTCCATTTAGTCATTCAGTAAATCTTCAGACCATGAATTCTATCAAGAATCTCTCAAACGCAAATACTGAGATACAAGATAAAATATGTGAATTATTTTCCGGCATGACGTCCTATGCGTAGTTTCAAGTTCAATAATAAGAGCTAAGAATCTTACCCAATCAATGTCCGAATCCCAAACCCTATACGAACGCATTGGTGAGGAAAACATCCTCCAACTAGTCGATGACTTTTATAAAGGAATAGAAACGGATGAGCTACTTCGGAAGCTATATCCAGAAGACCTTGTGCCGGCAAAAAACCGTCTCAAATTATTTCTAATTCAAGCTTTGGGAGGAAGGCAGACCTATACAGATGAGCGTGGTCACCCCATGCTCAGGCGAAGGCATTTTCAGTGGAAAATAGGACAAGAAGAGGCCACACGTTGGCTCAAGCATATGCATGTAGCATTAGAAGAAGCCCGCTTCGAAGAAAAGGATAAAGATGCCTTTTGGGAATATATTTATGGCGCTGCATTACATATGATAAATTCCTAGCTGAATAGTCCTATCATTTTTTCTATATTCGAGGAATCATGAAAAAGGCACTTTTGCAGGTTTATTCCGCCTATGGATTGCTCATTTTTGCACTCACCTTTCTAATCCTATTGCCTTTCTTTCTTTTGGCAATTCTCTTTAAACCCTTAGCTGGATTAGCTCCTTTTCTCAATCATATTTGGGCACGAGTTTTCTTCTTTTTCTTATTCCTGAATAGAACGAAGATCATCTATGAGAAAAAACCACCAAGGGATCAGCCAACTATTTACTGTGCAAACCATACCTCTTTCTTAGACATACCTGCAATGGGACTGATCAATAGAAAGTTCAAATTCATTGGTAAAGCTTCCTTAAGGTCTGTTCCTCTTTGGGGCTTTATGTACAGTCAACTTCATATTCTAGTTGACCGAAGCAGTATGAAGAGTAGACATCAAAGTTGGTTAAAAGCTCAAGAAGAGATCCAGAAAGGATTTAGTATCGTATTCTTCCCAGAAGGTGGTATCCTTACGAAAAACCCTCCTGAAATGGTCAACTTTAAAGAAGGGAGTTTTAGAATTGCTGTCGAAGAACAAATACCTATCATTCCGGTCACAATTCCATACAACTACTTACTTTTGCCAGATAAAATGCCATTGATCATGCATCCGGGAAAAATGGAGATGATTGTTCATGAACCTATTTTACCCAACGGTAATGATGAAGAGGCAGTAAAAGATCTTAAGCTAGCAGTTAGAAAGAAGATCGAAGACACTATAGCCAGCTATGAAGGTAGATAGAACAGACTTAGAAAAGGTTGCCCATTTAGCCCGCCTCAAGATCAAGCCAGAAGAAGAGCAGCAATTGATCAAGGACATGAGTGAGATCATGAATTGGGTAGAAAAATTAAGAGAAGTAGATACAACTGGCGTTGAACCTCTAACTCATATGACGGAAGAAGTAAATATCTTGCGAAAAGATGAGATTGAGCCAACCATCTCCAGAGAAAATTCGCTCAAGAATGCTCCTGATCATAATAATCAGTTCTTCAAAGTCCCCAAAGTACTTAAACGTCATGATTAGCTATTGACCAGCGTTATCTAGACATAAAACTCAATCAACGCTTGCCTTTTGAAATAACTTCAACAAAAATCATTGAACTCAACCACCTTTAAAATACTAAAGTACCTGGCTTTAACGATTGCGGCTTTGGCTTTTCTATGGTTCGGTTACTCCTGGGCTATAGGTGACAATTTAACTTTACCTTGGCAAGTAGAATCAACCTTTAAGACCCGACCATTTTTACTAGAGTACTTTCACTTAAATGGAAAACCGTTTGGTGTTGTTGTTGACCAAGTCATAAGCTGGCAAAAGTTTCGGACAGGAGATCTAGAGTTCATTGCTTGGCCACATTATTTACTTTTGGCTTCCGTCTTTTCCGTTCTTATCTTAGGAACACTTTCGATTACGTATCTCGATAGGTTCAGCTATTTCATTTTTTCAGGAATCGTTGTTTTTTTCATAATCCAATTAAGATTGGAAGAGTTAGGGATTGGCGCCCCTTATCTGACCTTTGGTTTGATCGTCTCATTCCTTGGAGTTACCTATCTTTTCCAAGCCATCAAAAAGAAGACTTCCATTTTCATTCGGCTTGCAGTCATTTGCCTATTGTACTCTTCCTTTGGAGTGCTGATTAATGTTCTTCCGAATATGGATTACCCTAACATGGTCACTCTCTCTTTCGGCATCATGGGCCCATTACTTTGGATAACACTTTTTATTGTTTTCATAGCAGGAGACAACATCTACAGCCTTTTCAAGCTCACAACTCAGGGAGAGACCAATGGCAAGAATGGATTGATCCACTTTGGAATTATCGGACTAGTCTATGTTACGATTGTTAGTTTACTCTTTCTGGAAAAGGATGAATCCTTAACTCTTAACCTCTACCTAATTGAGCCAAGGTCTTTTTTGATCGCTTCGATGATCTCTGGTTATTTTTGTTTTGAGAAGAAGATCGAAACCATCAATATTTCAGGAGACACTTTTGTGCTGAAACAATGGCTTTATCCTGCTCTCTGCGGATTAGTCTTAAGCTTTTATGCATATGCGGACTTAATGGCTATAGATGCTCTTTATAACGCATTAGACTGGGTAGTATTGATCAGTCACCTAGCCTTTGGGGCAGGCTTCTTTGTCTATGCCCTGATCAACTTTATTCCTGGTCTCTTGGAGAACTATCGGGTATGGCCCATCTTCTTTAAAGGTCCTAGAACTCCAATGCTAACCATTAGACTGTTCTGCGTTATAATGGTGGTAGGAGGATTTCTCTATCTGGAATACAGGCCTTACTACATGGCGAAATCAGGTCAATACACCATGTTAGCAAGCTTGGCTGGCCATTTAGATAATGGTGTTTTATCCAAGCAATATCATAAACAAGCTAATTATTTCGAATTCTATAATTACCGATCTAATTATGCTTTAACTCGAAGCGCCCGAACAGAACAGGAAAAAGAAGACATATCTCAAAGGTTGATCGCAATCCTCAGAGGAGGTCAAAATCCAAAGGCAAGAGTAGCTTATTCAAATCATTTAGAGTCAGAAGGTGACCTTTATGGAACATTAAGCAGTCTCCTGTATTCCCCAGAGATGGAATACAATGATCAAGTTAAAAATAACTTAGGAATGGCTCATTATGAGTATCAGAACTATGATTCAGCCTTCAAGTATTTCAACCAATCTTTGGGTAAAGGAAAATTTGTGAGTGAGTCGAATTTAGCAGCTTTGAATTATGATAGGGCTGCACAGGTAGACTTCGACACCGCAATCAATTATCAGTACTTAGATAATATTCACCTCAAACTCAATAGACAAGCATTGGCAAATGCACAAAGACAGTTCTTACCCTTCTCTATCGAGCTGCGAAAAGACACTCTATTGACAAGAGAACAGCTATTCTACATATACAATGCAGCTTTAAGTAGAGAAAGAGAGGACCATGAAACGGTGAATAACGCCATTGAATTTTATCAATCTAATTGGAAGAATAGTCAGTACAACACATTTCTTTTAACTGCCCAAGCCTTCCTGTATTATAATTCAGGTCAGGTGAATAAAGCATTTCGGACTATAGAATTGGTCATCTCTTCTAATTTGTCAGCTGCTGGTTTCCCTTACTACACAAAAGCAGTTTGGGCCTATGACCAAGGACAACCTGATCTGACTGTAGAGTCCATCAATAACGCTCGAAAGAGAGGGTTTGACGAACCCACTCTTCGGAACTTTGTGGAAGAGCTAAAATATGTTGAGGAGTATGACCGAAATGCAGACATTAGTTATTTATTAGAGGGTCTACTTGCTAAAACAGACGAATTAGGAAAAGAAGAATTGAAAAAGGAATTGGTCGAAATTGCTGGGCTCAACGCATTTGATGTTTATACCACTCTTATGGCTGTAGAAGAGTTGATGAAATTAGAACATCCTAAAAAGGAGATCTATGAGTTATTGAGGGCCTCATTGCAAGTCAAGAGCGATTCACCAGAATTACTCGAAGCTTATATTTACGCCTGTGCCAGAAATAATTATAGAACTTTCGGTGAAACTGCTTTAGGCAAGCTTCAAGATTTGGTAGACCGACAAAAATGGGATCAGGTATCCAAAGGGTTCAAAAAGATCTTGGCTCAAAAACAGTCAAAACTTATCAATTAAGAAAATTCAGTACTTAAAAACACCTGTAATCCTTTGGGTTTTCCGCTTACGGAAAGTCTTTTCTGCACCCCGATTTCTTTTAATTCTTTTGTCAACGGTTAAACCATTTGTATAATAAATGAGTAACCTATTAAACTTTTAGGCACAAAGATACGTCCAACGAATATGAGCAATACAGTAATAAAAACCACCGATATCTCTAAGGTCTACCAAATGGGTAGTGAAAAGATACAAGCCCTTAAGTCTGTCAGCATAGAGATCAAGCAAGGTGAATATGTAGCCTTTATGGGTCCATCTGGTTCTGGAAAGTCTACTCTCATGAATACCATTGGTTGTTTAGACACTCCTTCTGGTGGTAAGTATATCCTAAACGGACACGATGTTTCTGACATGACTGAAAATGAATTGGCAGAGATCAGAAACAAAGAAATTGGCTTTGTATTCCAAACGTTTAACTTATTACCAAGAGCCTCGTCTTTAGAAAACGTAGCACTTCCTTTGATCTATGCTGGTTACAGCAAATCAGAGAGAGAAGAAAAGGCACTGGCAGCACTTGCTGGCGTTGGACTTGATTCGAGAGCCTATCATAAACCAAATGAGTTATCTGGTGGACAAAGACAAAGAGTTGCAATTGCAAGAGCCTTAGTAAACGATCCTTCTATCATCTTAGCGGATGAGCCAACAGGTAACTTAGATTCCAAGACTTCTTACGACATTATGGACCTTTTTGCTCAACTTCATGATAAAGGGAACACCATTATTATGGTAACTCACGAAGATGACATCGCTCAATATTCACATAGGATCGTTAGACTTAGAGATGGTTTAGTTGAGAAAGATGAGATCAATGAGAATCCAACTAAAGTAGATAATGCTAGAACTCAGGCAGCTGCTGCAGCGGAAGCCGCAGCTCAACAAGCAGAAGCAAGAGCAGAACATTAAGATTTGAAAATATATACTAAAACAGGGGATTCAGGCACCACCTCATTATTAGGTGGTGCTCGTGTTTCAAAGGCACATGTCAGAATTGAAGCCTATGGAACTATTGATGAGCTCAACAGCCATGTGGGTTTATTAAGAGATCAATCTGTTAATGAAAATCGAAAAGACTTTCTAAAAGAAATACAGGATAGACTATTCACCATTGGAGCAGAACTTGCCACAGAACCTGGAAAAGATAAAGTGGTTAAACCAGATCTTTTCGAGTCGGATATTGAGAAACTAGAGCAAGAAATGGACAACATGGACAGCCTATTACCTGAATTAAAGAGCTTCGTTCTTCCAGGAGGTCATCAATCTGTGTCTTTTGCTCATCTCGCAAGAGTAGTATGCCGAAGGGCAGAAAGAATTTGTATCGCTTTGAACGATCAAGAACCTGTTTCGAATTTAGTATTAAAATACTTGAATAGACTTTCTGATTACTTCTTCGTTTTGGGAAGGCTAATGGCTCAAGAGCTAGATGCAGAAGAAGTAAAATGGGAACCCAGGCAAAAATAATCCGTTCCAAAATTTATTGGGCATAACTCTAAAATTTCAGAATAATTTGTAATACAGAGTGAATTCTCTAGAATGTTATTCTAATTTAATTAGTTATAACTTACTGTATAATAGAGAGTTACGTTTATGCAAAGGTTTGCAATCAGGTGAATTTTAGTTACCTTTGCGTCTCTTTTAAAGCACATTGAAATGATTGATACCTCAACAATTAGAATAGAGCCAACTACTAATTCAAGAATCAACGGGCTTGATGAGGATAACATTCCTTTTGGGAAACTCTATTCAGATCATATGTTCATTGCCGACTATGAAAATGGCGAATGGAAAGATCAAAGAATTGTCCCTTTTCAAAATATTTCAGTGTCACCTGCTAACACTACACTACATTATGCCATAACCATTTTTGAAGGTTTGAAAGCCTACAGAGATGAGAATGGTAAGGTGGTTGTTTTTCGACCACAAGCGAATGCGAAAAGATTGAATATTTCAGCAGAGAGAATGTGTATCCCTGAAGTTCCAGAGGGGCTCTTCATGGATGCTCTAACCGAGCTTTTGAGATTAGATTCCAGCTGGGTTCCTTCAAAACCAGGTACTGCTCTTTACATTAGACCCTTTGTCTTCGGAACAGATGAGTACATCGGTATCAGACCCTCAGAGAGTTTTAGATTTATGATCATTACAGGGCCAGTTGGTTCCTATTACACTAAGCCAGTAAATGTCAAAATTGAAACTGAATTTTCAAGAGCATTCGAAGGAGGAACTGGTTTTGCAAAAGCTGGCGGAAATTATGCTGCAAGCCTCTACCCTGCTAGATTAGCCCGAGAAAAAGGTTTCGACCAATTGATATGGACAGATGGGAAAACCCATAAATACATAGAAGAATCAGGCACCATGAACGTAATGTTCGTGATTGACAATATAATCAGGACCGCGCCTACTTCGGGTACTATCCTAAAAGGTATCACTAGAGATTCTGTCTTGACCATTGCCAAAGACTGGGGTTTGGAAGTTCAAGAAGCTCCTATAGCAGTTGAAGATGTAATATCCGCAGCAAAAGAGGGGAGACTAACAGAAGCTTTTGGTGTTGGTACCGCTGCCACTATTGCTCCAATCGCTAAGATTGGATATCAAGAAGATATTTATGAGCTTCCTGAAGGCAATGAAAACTCTTTCTCTCAAAAAATATTGAAAGAACTGAACAATATTAGAACTGGAAAAACTGAAGATAAATACGGTTGGAATTATAAGATTTAACCTGCATTAACGAAGTTTTTATTTTACTTAGCAGCAGCATGAAGACAAAATCTATTTTATTCTTCATACTGCTGCTTTTTGCATTTACTGAAGCATCAGGTCAGGAATACTTATTGATCAGAAAGAAAGGAACCAAACGCAGGTATGAGTATCGTACTGGTGATCGCTTGGTCTATAAGCTCAAAAATATGGATTCTTTCCTGAACGATAGAATCACTGAATTGGTAGATAGCACTATAGTTATGGAAAATAATATAGTTCTCATCGAACAAATTACTGAAGTAGACATTCAGAATTCAACCACCAACAGATCAGAAATCTTAAAGGTTGGCGAAAGCCTTTTACCTACCCTCGGTTATGGTTTATTGGCGATAGACCTTTTCAATAACAGCGTGGTTGATGGAAACGAATTCTCCTTAGACCCAGGAGTTACCGCCACTAGTGCTACCCTTGTTGGAAGCGGATACTTACTCAAGATATTCCGTAAAAAACGCATAGACCTGACCAACGAGAAATTTGAAGCATTCATTATAGGGAACTAAATCCTAGCCAAGAAGCAGAATTTAATATTATAAATCAGAGTGCTCTGTAATTTGAGAGCTGTGATGATCCATATTTCCTCACGTGAAGAAACAAAGCCCCTTTTACGAAATTTTATTATTGTTATTCAATAATTTTTTATAGTTTTGGAGAAATTTAGAAACAATTATGAATAATAAAATTCTCAGTTTAGGATTAGCCATTAGTCAAGTTATACGCTCATTCTTGATATTCATTTTGATCGTATTGATCATTTTAGGTGGGATTTTAATAGTCAATCATGAAGCATTACCATTTTTGAAGTATGATGCTGGCTCATTTATTTTTTCAAGTGAAAATACGCCCAACCAAGGATTCAGACCTGAAGGATGGTTTATGTTTATCCTCTTTTCAAAACTGGCACTTTCAGTAGCATGTAGTGTTCTGATTCTAACTGAAGCGATAAAAGTCATTAACTCATTAAAAAGTGTTGATACTTTTAAAAAGGAAAACATCAAAGCCTTTAGAAAAATGGGCTATGTATTTATTGCACTTTTTTCCATTCACATGTTCGCAGTAGATCAAAACCCAGAAGGGTTCGAATTGAGACTTAGCATCCCTTTGAACTACTTACTTGCAGTACTTGGCTGCTTCATATTAGCTGAGATATTCAAGGAAGGAAATAAGCTAATGGAGGAAAGTAAACTGACGATTTGATATGGCGATCATAGTAAACCTCGATGTGATGATGGCCAAACGCAAAATGCGATCTAAAGAGTTAGCTCAAAAGCTTGAAGTAACAGAGGCTAATCTGTCTATCCTTAAAACGGGGAAAGCCAAGGCTATTCGTTTCACCACTCTAGAATCTATTTGTCAAATATTAGATTGTCAACCCGGAGATATTCTAGAATATCAGCCTTGATGTATATGTAAAGAAAGAAGTTATTTAAAAGTCTATGTGAATCATGAAAGAGCGGTCTATTTGTTCTTAGAACATAGGCCGCTTTTTATTAGGCTCGATTATGCTTTATCCGATCTAATGCTCACCTTTGCATCTTCTTAAAATTGTCTCACTATGAATTCAGATCAACTGAAAGATTTAAAGGCTCGCATCTCGGCCTTGAGGGGGTATCTTTGACTACGATATCAAGAAAAAAGAGATTGAAGAGGAAGAGCTTGTCACAGCTCAACCTGATTTTTGGAATGAACCAAAAGAGGCAGAAAAAACTCTTAAAGCCATAAGAAATAAAAAGGTCTGGACCGAGAGCTTTGAAAAAGCAAATGAAGCAGTTGAAGACCTAGAGACCCTTTTTGAGTTTTTAGAGATGGGCGAAGGTTCAGAAGCAGACGTTGATGCTGCTCAGCAGAAAGCACTTAAGATACTTGAAGAAGTTGAGTTTAAGAAAATGCTCAGCGGTGAAGAGGATCAGCTAAACGCAATGATCGAAATTAACCCCGGAGCTGGAGGTACAGAAAGCAACGATTGGGCTGAGATTCTCATGCGCATGTATATCATGTGGGGTGAGAAAAACGGCATGAAGGTGAAACAGGTCAACTACCAGCCTGGTGAAGTTGCAGGAATTAAATCGTGTACCTTAGAATTCCAAGGTGAGTTTGCTTATGGGCTTTTGAAATCAGAATCTGGAGTACACCGACTTGTTAGAATATCTCCTTTTGATTCAGGAGGCAGAAGACACACCTCTTTTGCATCGGTCTTTTCTTATCCAGTTATTGACGATACCATTGAGATTGAAATTAATACCTCGGATATCAGTTGGGACACTTTCCGTTCTGGTGGTGCAGGTGGCCAAAATGTTAACAAAGTGGAGACTGGAGTTCGTTTGAAGCACGCTCCTTCAGGGATCATTATAGAAAATACAGAAACGAGATCTCAACTGGACAACAAAGAACGCGCCATGGCCATGTTGAAATCGAAGCTTTATCAGCAGGAGATGGAAAAGCGGAATGCAGAAAGAGATAAAGTAGAAGGTGAAAAAATGCGTGTTGATTTTGGTTCACAGATCAGAAACTATGTACTCCATCCTTACAAGCTTATTAAAGACAATAGAACAGGAGTAGAAAGAACAGATGTTCAAAACGTATTAGATGGTGATTTAGACGACTATATCAAAGCATTCTTGATGCAACAATAGTTAATGACAGAGCAAAAGAACATTTTCTCACTGCAGTTCGTTTTGCTCTGCCTAAGCTCGTTCTTGTTCTTCTCGAGCTTCAACATGATCGTGCCTGATCTTTATGATTACCTCACCTCCTTAGGAGGAGGCGAATTTAAAGGTTTGGTCATTTCACTCTTTACAGTCACTGCAGGATTATCTAGGCCATTTAGCGGTAAACTTGCAGATACTATTGGAAGAATACCCGTAATGATCTTTGGCGCAGGAGTCTGTTTTATCATGGGCTTTCTTTATCCACAAATAGGATCAGTTTGGGCCTTCCTTCTGCTAAGATTCATGCATGGATTCTCAACAGGATTCAAACCAACTGGTACTGCAGCTTTTATTGCCGACCTAGTGCCGGCTCATAGGCGCGGAGAAGCCATGGGCTATTCAGGACTTTTCGGAAGTTTAGGTATGGCAGCAGGCCCTAGCTTTGGGCCGAAGATCACTGAGCTGTTTGGCCTAGATATCATGTTCTATACTTCATCAGGTTTAGCTATTCTTTCTGTGTTGATACTGATTGGAATGAAAGAGACACTTGAAGAAAAGGAGAAGTTCAGCTTAAAACTATTAAAGATCAATTGGTCGGATGTTTTTGAACCTCGAGTCATCAACCCATCAATCCTATTCCTACTCACCTCCTTCTCGTTTGGAGCAGCACTTACCTTAATGCCTGATCTCGCTATTAATGTGGGATTTGACCAAGGAAACAAAGGCATCTTTTTTACTGTATTTGTTTTTTCATCACTCCTGATCAGGATCTTAGCAGGTAAAGCATCAGATAAGTACGGGCGAGTCATTGTTCTGAAATGGGCATGTTTAGCGATAGTCATAGCTGACTTGATGGTTGCATTCACACATTCTCAATCCATGCTTGTCTTTAGCTCAATTGCTTTTGGTGTCGCTGTAGGGCTGAACACACCTACCATATATGCTTGGACCATAGACTTGAGTCATGATAAGAAACGCGGCAAGGGATTAGCCACTATGTATATAGCTTTAGAGATCGGAATTGGAATGGGGGCCTTCTTTTCGGGCTGGATCTATGGTAATGAGATTGGTAATCTAAGAGATGCCTTCATTCTTTGTGCTTCCTTAGCTTTTCTAGGATTTCTGTTTTTAAATTTAGGTTTAAATTGGGGCTCGAAACTTTTTACGATCAAAGACGAATGACTTTTTCTAAAAAGCTGACTCCATTTGTAGCGGCTTCTTTCATACACTTAACACTTATCATCTTAGGAGAAGCACAGTTGGTACAGATTACCAAGCCGTTTTTAATGCCTTTGCTCATCTTTTATTTTTGGTCTACCACTCCCAAAACTCCCCTGAGCAGGTTTATCATTATTGCTCTTGCGTGTTCATTCATTGGAGATACACTATTGATATTCTCCTCTTCGCAAGAATTATTTTTCATGACCGGATTAGTGGCTTTCCTGTTAGCGCACATCGTTTTTATACTGATCAACCTAAGTGCAGTAAATGAGCAAGCAAAGAGATTAAAACTTCAGTGGCAAGACATTATTTTTGTAGGGCTGGGTTTATTTTTCTTCTCGTTCATCAAGGATGACCTTGGTGAACTTTACTTCCCTGTAGTAATGTATACCGTCATTATTTGTTTAATGGCTTTAACCGCAAGAAAGAGATGGAATAAAGTTTGTAGGGAGAGTTTTTGGCTCGTAATGAGCGGAGCAATAATATTTATGCTAAGTGATTTTCTGTTGGCTGTTGATAAATTCAATGGTGATTTTGAGTATGCTCAATTCAGCATAATGTTTACTTACTTAATGGCTCAATTCCTCTTAATCCAAGGCTATAAAGTCTTTGTACAAAATTTATTAAAAGAAAGCTAGAGCAAGAGATTGACCTTAATCAAAGCGCCAGATTCAAGCTCAATTATTTCTTCTGACCTTACCCGATCCTGAAATATTGGTATTAATGTCCGTGGGCTCACCAGAATAGTATACGCCCCCACTCCCTGAAATACTAACCTCTAATTCTCCAAAGGTAGTTATTGATGCCCTGCCAGAACCTGAAATTCTGATATCATAATCTCCAACCTTGAATTCTTCTGCAAAATATTTTCCGGACCCAGTTATTCCTAATCTTGCTGCCTCTGCGGAACCTGATAATTCTATATTGCCTGAACCAGATATCCTAGATTCTATTCTTTTAACATCTAACTCCAACTCAATATCTCCAGATCCTGAAATCGTAGTTTCAAAGTTATCTCCTTCAATCATATTTTGACTGATTACATCCCCTGAACCACTGACTGAAACACCATTCAAAGTTCTAACCGTGATGTAGACATTTACTCTTCCATCGATTCCATCTCCCCAACTGAACCAACTTCTATT
>CBFIDS010000128.1:0-6113 GCA_965661435.1 Roseivirga sp. | reverse complement strand
TTTGTTACTATTAATATCTTCTTCAACCGACTTGAACTTAACGTCTTTCTTAACCGTACCGTCTGTATACTGAACAGATATTCTATCATTTCTTCCGTATATCTTCTCCGATTTAACCGGTGCCACCTTTTCTGCAGGAGGCCTGTTCCTAGTGTCTTGTCTTCCAGCCAAAGCACTACGGCTTTCTTCCTTAGATTCACTATAACTTTCTTTCTTCGAACTTCTAGCTTCTTGAACTCGATTTGGATCTTCAGAAGGTATAAAGGCCTTGGTTAAGAAAGAAGCAGTTTCTTCATTTACCCTAGCCAAAAAGATCTTGAACATCTCAAATGCCTCGAATTTATAGATCAAAAGCGGGTCTTTTTGTTCATATACAGCATTCTGCACAGACTGCTTCAGGTCGTCCATATCTCTTAGATGCTCTTTCCAAGTTAAGTCGATCACACCAAGGGTAATCGCCTTTTCCATTGACTTGATCATTTCAGCATTCTCAGTCTCAATGGTCTTTTCGAGATTAACAGCTACACCCAATTGTCTTTTGCCATCTGTAAAAGGCAGAAGCACATTGTTAATGGTAGCCCCTCTCTCTTTCTTGATATGCTTCATGAAGCCTAAAGTCCGCTCTGCAATCGTCTTATTCTTCTGCTGATAAGATTCATAAGCTTCGTCATACAGATCATTTACCAAAGTATTCTCATCAGTGGTATTGAAATGATCTTCGCTGATCTTAGTATCAATTCCCAACGTACTTATACTGCTCAGCTTGAACGCATCGAAATCTGATCCGCCTTTGGAATTTCCTACAATATCTTCACAGGTATCGTAAAGCATATTCATGATATCTAGCTGCAACCTTTCTCCCAATAGAGCATTGCGTCTTCTATCATAGATAACAGTACGTTGCTGATTCATTACATCATCATACTCCAATAATCTCTTTCTGATACCGAAGTTATTCTCTTCAACTTTTCTTTGAGCTCTTTCAATAGACTTGGTGATCATAGAATGCTGGATCATTTCGCCATCTTGAAGTCCCATTCTATCCATCAGTTTAGCCACTCGGTCTGAACCGAAAAGCCTCATCAAATTATCTTCTAATGAAACGAAGAACTGAGATGAACCAGGGTCTCCTTGTCTACCTGCTCTACCTCGCAGCTGCCTGTCCACTCTTCTAGATTCATGGCGCTCGGTACCTATAATTGCCAAACCACCTGAAGCTTTAGAATCAGGATGCAGCTTGATATCTGTACCTCTACCAGCCATGTTGGTTGCAATAGTAACAGTCCCTGGTTTCCCTGCCTCAGCAACAACATCTGCTTCTTTTGCGTGTTGCTTGGCGTTAAGCACCTGGTGTTTGATGTTTTTCAGATTGAGCATTCTACTCAAAACCTCTGAGATTTCTACTGAGGTGGTTCCTACCAAAACTGGTCTACCAGCTTCAGTCAACTCAAGTATTTCATCGACTACCGCATTGAATTTCTCACGTACAGTTTTGAAAACTTTATCTTGTCTATCGTCTCTTTGGATTGGTCTATTGGTAGGTATTACCACTGTATCCAACTCATAGATCTCCCAGAACTCACCTGCTTCTGTTTCAGCTGTACCTGTCATACCAGCTAGTTTGTGGTACATTCTGAAATAATTCTGAAGCGTAATGGTAGCGTAGGTTTGAGTAGCATCTTCAACCTTCACATTCTCTTTTGCCTCAATAGCTTGGTGAAGACCATCAGAATATCTCCTTCCATCCATTACCCGACCAGTCTGCTCATCAACGATCTTTACCTTGTTCTCAGCGACAATGTATTCAGTGTCTTTCTCGAACATTGTATAAGCTTTCAGAAGCTGATTTACTGTGTGGATCCTTTGTGCTTTAACACTGTAATCCTTTATCGCTTCGTCTTTCTTTTTGAGCTTGTCTTCATCAGAAGTACTTTCGTCTTTCTCTAACTGAGCTACAACGTCACCAATATCGGTTAGGATAAAGAAGTTGGGATCTTCACCCTCTCCAGTGATCAATTCTGTACCCTTCTCGGTAAGATTTACAGCATTACTCTTTTCATCAATAGTGAAATAAAGTGGCTCATCAGCCTTAGGCATATTCTTTTGATTGTCTTGCAAATAGAAGTTCTCCGTCTTTTGCAAAACCATTTTCATACCAGTCTCACTTAAGAACTTGATCAAGGGCTTATATTTCGGCAACCCTCTGTAAGCTCTAAATAGAGACAATCCACCATCCTGTTCGTTGCCATCTTTAATGAGCTTTTTGGCTTCATTCAAGTATTGACTACATAATTTCTTTTGTGCATCTACCAGCTTTTGAATTCTGGGCTTTAAATCATGGAATTCATGCTCATCTCCTTTTGGAACAGGCCCTGAAATGATCAAAGGCGTTCTTGCTTCATCGATCAAGACAGAATCGACCTCATCGACCATGGCATAATGGTGCTTTTTCTGTACTAACTCTTTCGAGTCGCGAGCCATATTGTCTCTCAAATAATCGAAACCAAATTCGTTATTGGTTCCATAAATGATATCGCATGAATAGGCTTGCCTTCTTTCTTCAGAGTTTGGCTGATACTTATCGATACAGTCAATACTCATTCCATGGAATTGGAAGAGTGGCGCCATCCATTCAGAATCACGTCTTGCCAGGTAGTCATTTACTGTTACTACGTGAACTCCTCTATCTGCCAAAGCATTCAAATAAGCAGGCAGTGTAGCTACCAAGGTTTTACCCTCACCCGTAGCCATCTCTGCGATCTTACCTTGGTGAAGAACGATACCACCGATCAACTGAACATCGTAATGAAGCATTTCCCATTTGACCAAGCTTCCAGCGGCCATCCACTCGTTCTTCCAAGTAGAAGTATCTCCATTGATCTGAATATGATCGCCTTTTGCAGCCAACTGCCTATCCATCATAGTGGCTTGTACAGTAAGCTCCCCATTTTCTTTGAATCTTCTCGCAGTTTCTTTAACTACCGCAAACGCTTCAGGGAGGATCTCTAATAGAACCTTCTCGAGTTCTACATTCCTATCTTCTTCTAATTTATCAATTGCGTCAAAAGAGGCTTCTTTCTCTTGAATACTCAGACCAGTCTCTTCCTCTATTCTTCGGTGAAGCTCCTCGATTTGACCGTCAATATCCTTAAGATCTTCAGCGATCATGTCTTTTAATTCTTGTGTCTTATTTCTGAGTTCATCATCAGTCAAGCTGCTCAATGAATCATATACCTTGTTGATCTCTTCAACATAAGGGGTTACCTCTTTTACATCCCTATCAGATTTGCTCCCAAAGAGCTTTGCCAACCCTTTTGTTAAAATGCTCATATTTATAATTTATGTGCTAAAGTTAATTTCTTGCTACTAATTAATGAAGGTCAATTCAATTTCTTTAAAGATTGATCGACCCTTCAAATACTATTTTGGCTGGACCTATCAAATAAATGTCAGAAAAGGCACCCTTGTCCTTTTTGAATTTTACTTCCAGCTCACCACCCATAGTTTCCAAACGGACAGAATTAATATCAGATTGAATGCCTAACGACAGCGCTGCAGCAGTACAACCGGTACCGCAACTTAGTGTTTCATTCTCCACACCGCGTTCGTATGTCCTGATCTTGATTGAATTGTTACCAAACTTCTCAATGAAATTCACATTGACGCCATTCTCTTTAAATCTTTCAGAATAGCGAACAGACCTTCCCATTTCTACAGGGTCAATTTGATCCGAAGAATCTACAAACTTGATATAATGAGGAGAACCTGTATCGATCAAGAAGTCCTCACCAATTTTTTCGAACTCGGCTACATCGTGCATTTTAAGGTGTACCAATTCATTTTCGATCTTGGCATAATGTAACCCATCAATGGCTGTGAAGGTCGTTTCTAATTTAATGATACCTAAGAACCGTGCAAACATTACAGCACAACGGCTTCCATTACCACAAAGTGATTGAGATCCATCCGGATTGAAGTAAACCATCTCAAAATCAGAATCTTCTGAATTCTCAATAAGGATGACTCCATCCGCGCCTACTCCAAAACGTCTATCACAGAGCTTACCTATTAGCTCTAGATTTGTTTTATCAAATACCAGATCACGATTGTCGATCATAACAAAATCGTTTCCAGTTCCTTGATACTTATGAAATGAAATAGGCATCATTTTCAATGATTTTGACTCAATGTTGCAATTAACGAGCCTTTTTTAGAAATGTGACAAAATGGCCTGACTTAAAACAAAAAAAGCCCCAATCGGGGCTTTCAATATCTTTTTCAAGTGAAATTATCTTGACAGCTTTTCTTTAATTCTAGCTGCTTTACCCTGTCTACCTCTTAAGTAGTACAGCTTAGCTCTTCTCACTTTACCTTTTCTTACAACTTCAATTTTGTCAATGTTTGGAGAAAGTAATGGGAAGATTCTCTCAACACCGATACCTCCAGACACTTTTCTAACAGTGAAGGTTTCACCGTTTGAGTTTGAATTCTTTCTCTGGATCACAGAGCCTTGAAACTGCTGGATTCTTTCCTTGTTTCCCTCTGTAATTCTTACGTGAACGTTAACTGTATCACCAGCCTTGAAAGATGGCAATTGCGCTCTTCTTTCGTTGTTTTCTTCCTCTATAAGTTTAATAAGCTCGCTCATGATTTCTTAGTCTAAAAGCACTTCCCGCAAAACGGACTGCAAATATAGGTATTTGTTTTTTATTATCTGCCTTTGATTGAAAAATTTATTCATCAAGAAGGTCAGGCCTTCTCGCCTTCGTTCTCTCTAAGGATTTTTCGTTTCTCCAGTCTTCAATTTTTTGCTGATGACCCGATAAAAGTACATCAGGGACCTCCATTCCTTTGTACTCGGCTGGCCTTGTGTATACAGGTGGCGCCAGTAAATTATCTTGAAAAGAATCAGTTAATGCTGAAGTTTCGTCAGACAATACACCAGGCAATAATCTAATGATCGCATCAGATAGAACTGCAGCTCCAAGTTCGCCCCCTGAAAGTACGTAGTCACCTATACTGATCTCTTTAGTAATAAAAGCTTCTCTAACCCTTTCATCAACACCCTTATAGTGACCACAAAGAATGATCAAATTCTTAGTCAGTGAAAGATGATTAGCTATGCCTTGATCCAACCTTTCACCGTCTGGCGTCATGTAGATCACTTCATCGTAATCCCTCTCGCTCTTCAGCTCAGAAATACATCGATCTATTGGCTCTATCATCATCACCATTCCTGCACCTCCACCATAAGCATAATCATCCAATTGCTTCTGCTTATTGGTTGCAAATTGCCGGAGGTCATGCACAGTAACATCCACTAGTCCTTTATCTTGAGCTCGTTGTAAAATTGAGTGAGAAAAAGGACTCTCTAAAAGTTTAGGCAAGCACGTGATGATATCAATCCTCATCCTGATCTTTTGTATATACTTCTAAAAGACCGTCTGCAATATGAATTTGCAGCTGTTTATTCTTTCTATCAATATCGATCAACAATTCAGGCGAATATGGAACAAGTAATTCATTATGCTTTTCTGCCTTAACAGCTAGAATAAGCTGAGGACCTGCCTCAATAGCATTAATGATGGTACCTACTACATTACCTTCCTGATCTGAAAGTTTGAAGTCTTGAATTTCGTGAATGTAAAATTCATCCTCTTCAGCTTCTTCTAGTACATTCAATGGGAGAAACAACGCCTTCCCTTTTAAAGGTGCGGCTTCCTCAATAGAATTGACCTCCTCAAAGGCCAGCAAAGACTTTGAAGGATTGGTCTTTATATATTCAATAAAAAAAGGAACCAGCTGTTGCCCTTGTTGAACAAAAACTGATTCCAAATCTTGATATTTCGCAGGATCATCCACGTCTAAATAGACCTGAACCTCACCATTCAACCCATGCGGCTTGATGATGTAACCAAGTTGATAACAATCATCAATTGTCATGGATAGACTTATTATTTTTTGTCTTCTTCTTCCGAAGGAGCTTCTTCCTTGGCTTCAGCTTTTGGCTCTTCTGCTTTTTCTTCAGCAGCAGGCTCTTCAGCTTTCTCCTCAGTAGATTCTTCTTTTGCCTCTTCGGCTACAGGTGCTTCAGCTACTTCTTCCTTAGACTC
>CBFIDS010000127.1:0-1596 GCA_965661435.1 Roseivirga sp. | reverse complement strand
TTGATCTCTCCTTTTTCTAAAAGAACAATGCGTTCGCAGACATCGGTGACATGGCTGAGGTCATGACTGGAGATCAACATGGTCAATTGATATTTCTCTTTCCATTCTCGAAGAAGGGTTTTTAAACGAATTTGAGTTGTGGGATCAAGGTTTGCAAATGGCTCATCTAATAGAATGATTTCTGGACTCCCCATTAAAGCTGCCCCAACCCCGACTTTCTTCTGATTTCCTTTCGAAAGGTCTCTGATGTATTTTTTCTGACCAACGATCTCGCCATTGAATAAGGCTTCGAACTGACCTAAGAATTCTTTCAAGTCACCCGCAGAGTAATCGTGAAGACTGGCTACAAATTCAAAGTACTCATCAGGAGTTAAATAGTCGATGAGAAAAGATTCATCAAGAAAAGAGCCGGTATAGTACTTCCAGACTTCAGTTTTTCTGACATTAACCTCTTTTGACAAAACTTCCCCTTCAGTCGGGCGCACAAGGTCTAAGATCATCCTGAAAAACGTGGTTTTTCCAGCACCATTATTTCCAACCAATCCGAAGCTTTCGCCTTTGGCAATATTGATCTCAGGAATGTCTACTACTGTCACTCCCTTGTATTGTTTTCTAAGTCCTTTTACTTCAATCATAATTCTATAATTATTGAGCCCTGAAACCTGCAGCTATTTTATGTCTGTCTTTGATGAATGACTTTGTGATCATATTGAGCCATTTGTCTCTGGTAAGGAAACCAGCTAATCCGATCACTCCTAAGAGAATTAATCCATACTGCCCAATGCCAAGTACAAGGAAGGGAGCATAGATCAAATAGGGAACGAATAAAACAGGAATGGCTATTAGAAACTGTGCGGCCCCTACACCTTCATAATTGAAAGCCGCTCGTTTACTTAAATCTATTTTTTTAGGATTGTAAAGTGCTATTCGCATTACTAGAAATACATTGGCGCCTATATTAAACAGAAATGCTGCCAAGTTGATCAGCACTATTTCGAAGCCGAAATAGGCATAGCCCAAGGAAAGAACGAATGATACAGTTGAGGCGGCTACGAATAGATAATATTTAGATTCGAAATGCTGCTTGAAACTCACTTTTCTGGTTAGAACAAAGTCAAAATATCCTCCTTCCCAGCTCAATAGGAACTGTCCATATTGTATGAAGAACACTCCGGTAATGAAAATTCCAACGAACAATAGAATCCAGCTCATTTCATTTCTATACTGGTCTTCAGGATAGAAGATCATTCCATAAAGTAGAAGCAAAGCTGCTAATAGCATAGCGGTACGAGGTCTTTTATGTCTGAGGATCAACTTGAGTTCTAAGGCGATCATCTCACCAATTCTCCCAAATCTTTTAAGGAAGGCAAACTCACCTGAGATCTTTGCTTTCTTCTTTTTATTGGAGATCTCTTCAGGATAAGTATTGTTGACCAGGAAGTTATAGTTGGCTCTGTATACACCAATCCAAAGGACTATTGGAATCAATGCGTAATAAGGCTGCTCCAAAAGTGAGGCGAATAACGAACCAGAAAAATCAGATAGTGAAAAGAAAGCATAATAATCGGCTAGTCCAATAACCAAAAAGATGCCAGC
>CBFIDS010000126.1:0-6714 GCA_965661435.1 Roseivirga sp. | reverse complement strand
CCTCCAAGTATGAAGTAAGTTTTGGTTATGGTTGATTCTAAAGGCCACCTTTCAAGGTGGCCTTTTTTTATGTTCATGGTTCATAAAAAAGAGTTTTGTCAATAATGAACCAATGCTTAACATTGAATTATGAAAGTGATTGAATGTCCGAGAGATGCTATGCAAGGACTGACTAAATTTATTCCAACTGAATTGAAGTCAGCTTATATCAATCAACTCTTAAAAGTGGGGTTTGATACCATAGTTTTTGGAAGTTTTGTTTCTCCAAAAGCTATACCACAAATGCGAGATACAGCTGAAGTATTATCTCAATTAGACCTAGATTCAAGTACATCTAAATTACTGGCAATCATAGCGAATATAAGAGGGGTAGAGCAGGCAGTTTCTTTCGATGAGATCAGTTACTTAGGTTTCCCACTTTCCATATCAGAGACCTTCCAACAACGCAATACTAACAAGTCGATAGGAGAGGCATTGGATACCTTAGCCGAGATTCAGAACCTTTGTCAAAAACATGATAAAATCTTAGTCACGTACATTTCGATGGGCTTCGGGAATCCTTATAACGAAGAATTCAATGAAGAGATCGTGGAGGATTTCGTTTCGAAGTTAGAGAAGTTATCTATTTCAATTATAAGTTTATCAGATACTATAGGAGTGGCTGATTCAGAGATAATTAAAAGAGTTTTTAAAAATAGTATAACTGCCTATCCAACTATAGAATTTGGAGCACATTTCCATTCTACGCCCCAAACTACAAGAGAAAAAATTGAGGCTGCGTTAACAGCAGGCTGTACACGATTTGATTCTGCAATCAAGGGTTATGGTGGTTGCCCAATGGCCAAAGATGACCTCACTGGAAATATTGCAACGGAGAAACTTTTGTCTTTACTAAAAGAAAATAGTAAGCCTGCGAAATATGATAAAAATGCATTCAATCAAGCCTTGTTGAAGAGTTCGGAGGTCTTTCCATTATGATCAAAATCAAGCATGTTTTTCTTTTAGTTTTTCTCTTTTGTCTTACCTCAAAATTGAGTCTAGCTCAGGGCTATTCAGTTGATCGTAGCAAGGGAGAATTAACTGTCGGAACCCCCGAAGAATTAGGGATCAATGGCAAGGTATTACGGAAAGAGATTGAGAATATCATGACTGTAGCAATTGATTCAATGGCCTTCCCAGGAGGGCAGATCCTTCTGGCTAAAGATGGAATCATTTTCTATCAGAGTTCTTTTGGTTATCATACTTACGATAGCCTCAATCGAGTAGAGGATTCAGATCTATTTGACTTGGCTTCTGTTACCAAAGTCACTGCTGCTACGCTGGCATTAATGAAGTTGAATGAAGATGGCTTGTTTGATATTGATCAATCCTTTCATCATTACTTCCCGAAAATAGCCAAAGGGGATAAGAAGGATATCACGATGCGTGAGATCTTGGCACATCAATCTGGCCTAAGAGCATGGATTCCTTACTGGTCTGAATCACAACGCAAGAATGGTAAATGGCGATGGAACACTGTCAAAGAGGATTCTTCCAAACGATTCCCCAATAGACTTGAGGGTACGAACTTGTTCTTACATAGGAAATACAAAGAGAGAAAGATCTATCGCATGATCAAAAGATCTAAGGTTAGTAACGAGAAAAAGTACGTTTACTCAGGATTATTCTTCTATTTGGTGCCTGATCTGGTAGAAAGGCTTTCTGGGACACCATTTAATGAATACCTAGAAAAGAACTTCTACGACCCATTAGACGCTACTACACTAGGTTTTAATCCAACGGAGGAGTTTGAATTGAATGACATTGTTCCTACCGAAGATGATACTTTTTTTAGAAAGACCCAGTTGCATGGTGTGGTTCATGATGAAGGAGCTGCCATGATGCTTGGGGTGTCTGGTAATGCCGGCCTATTTAGTAATGCCCAAGACCTTGCTAAGGTTTATCAAATGCTTTTGAATGATGGTAAATATGGTACTAGGCAATTCTTAAAGCCTGAGACAATTCTGGAATGGACAACAGTTCAATATCCTGATAATGATAATAGACGTGGATTAGGCTTTGATAAGCCTTTATTAGAGTATAACGAGCGAATCAGCAGTGTAGCAAGAGGTGCCACTCCCAAAAGTTTTGGTCACACTGGTTATACGGGTACATTGGTTTGGGCAGATCCAGAACATGATCTATTATTCGTTTTTCTTTCAAACAGGGTTTTCCCAACACGAAATAACAGTAAGATCTATAATTTAAATGTTCGTCCAAGTATTCATAACCTCGTTTATGAGCTATTGAGGATAGAAAAGGGAACCTATACCTTAGGAAGGCATTGGGATTGATACTTGCTAAAGTATCCTATACTCTTTTCCAGGAAGAGGCTTGACAATGCCATCAAATTCAAGTTGAAGTAGGATAGAGGCTAATTGGTTGAGAGGAATCTCTGACTGCCAGCTTAATTCATCCAGATGCATTTGCTGGCCATTATTTAAAAGTACATTAAGCACTTTTTTAGAAGTATCAGGTAAATGATCAAAATTGCGTTGGTGTGTTTTGTGGTTGGTTGGACTATCCAAATCCCAATTCAAGGCTTCTTCTATATCCCTAAAACCCGTATAGATTGAAGCTTTGTAATTTCTGATTAGTAAGTTACAGCCTTCAGAATAGCTTTTGCCCAGTTCTCCTGGGACAGCAAAAACAGGTTTATCATAACTGTGAGCCAGATTCGCAGAGATCAAGGCACCACCTTTAGCAGCAGCCTCCACCACTATAAGTGCATCTGAAAGTCCTGCTATAATTCTATTTCTAGCTGGGAATAGCCTTGCATCGGCTTTAGTGCCAATTGGATACTCTGAGATCAATCCGCCTTTTTTAAGCATCTTTTCTGCAATAACTCTGTGTCTCGTAGGGTAAACAGTATCTAAACCGCAAGCCAAAACTCCATAAGTAGGTATGCTTCTCTTAAGGGCGGTTGCGTGACTTTTAACGTCTATGCCATAGGCTAAACCCGAAATGATAACCGTTTCTGAATTTTGTGAATCACTGACAATGCTATCTGTTTGCTTCAAACCGTATTGAGTCGCTCTCCTAGTTCCTACTATGCCTAGTATTCTTTCACTATTTAGGTTTATATTTCCTTTGGTGTATAGTACGATAGGAGCATCTAAGATCATTTTCAGTCGCTCCGGATAAGAATTCTCTTTATAGAAATGAGTTTCAATACCTTGTTTTTCGGATTTTTCTAGGATTTCATCAGCCCTCTGGAGTAGTCTTGTTTCGTCAGAGATCAAAGCTGCAAGCTTTTGACCAAGACCAGAAACCTTAGTAAGCTTACCTTTAGTAGCTTTAAAGATTTGCTGTGGACTTTCGAAATAGTTAATTAGCTGTTTAGCAAGAACCGGTCCGATACCCTGAATAAGTGAAAGCGCTACCTGATAGCGCTTATCTTCTGTCATGGAAGGCTATTCTTCATCTCCTCTAAAAATGCGCGAATACTTTTTAGAGACTCAATCATCTCAGCTTTATCATCGATACTGTCTTTGCTCTGTTTGATGTGTTCTTGAGCACCTTGGAGGGTGTAGCCTTTCTCCTTGACTAGATGGTAAACTAACTTGAGTTTTTTGAGATCGTCTTGTGTGTATTTACGGTTTCCTTTAGCGTTTTTTTTGGGTCGAATAAAGTCGAATTGGGTTTCCCAAAAACGAACCAAAGACGTAGCCACACCAAGTTCTTTGGCAACTTCACCTATAGTGAAATATTTCTTGATGATGGGCTTCTCTTTGTACGGCATATCAACAAGTTACAAAATTAATTAAAAGAATTACTTGAATCTTAGAATTGGGAGATTTTTAGCAATTATTACTGATTTGAATAAGAGCCAAGAGATTGATTCTCTATAGAGGCTAACCTGAGGATCTCTTCATACTGATCTGCATTCAGATCTAAATAAAAGTAGTTAACTGGGTTAACTGCACGGTCATTGATATGTACCTCATAATGAACATGGGGAGCAGTAGATTTTCCTGAGTTTCCAACAAAACCTATTACCTGACCTCTTTTGACTTCTTGTCCCAGCTTGACGTTGAATTTACTCATATGACCATAAACTGTTTCAAAACCAAATCCATGATCGATGACGATATGCCAGCCCAAACCACTATTTAAGGGCCTTCTGGCAGATACTTTACCATCGGCTGTGGCGTAAATAGGGGTTCCTTGCTCTGCAGAGAAGTCTACTCCATAATGCATTCTCTTTACTTTCAGAATTGGGTCTGTTCTTCTACCAAACCCAGAAGAGAACCTTCTTAGGTCTTCGTTAGAAACAGGCTGAATGGCGGGCATAGCAGCATAATAAGCATCTTTGTTCCTCGCCAATTCCATGACCTCGTCATAAGATTTGGTTTGGATGTACATTTTCTTTTTAACACGGTCTAGCCTATCCAGCGTACCCACCACAAGGTCTTTATTAGAAAGATCACTTTCCAGAAGATTTCTATAGCGCATGACTCCTCCAGACCCTGCTTCTCTAACTGTCTCTGGAATGGGCTCTGCCTCAAAAACTGTTCTGTATACTTGATCGTCCTTTTCTTGCAAGACTTTGAGCATTTCATCCATGCTTCCCAACTGATCTTGCATAATGTCATAATAGAGTTTGAGCTCTTCGTTCTCCTTTTTTAGGGATAATTCTTTTGGGGAATCGAAATAATTGGAAAGAACTACAATGATACCAATGGCTAGTACCACGGCTAAAGACATAAATCCTAGAGCATTGATCACTACATCTCGCTTTTTAACCTTTACACGCTCGTATTTACAGGTCTCGGTATCGTAGTAATATTTTATTTTTGACATTAAAGAACCTTTTTGAAATTCTCCTAATTTTGTGCCCTCGCTCGTTTTAGGGTTAAAACAAAAGTAACAATTTTATTCGAACGAGATTCACATATATAAAGTTCAGCTATGCAAGCTAAAGAGATCAGGTCTAAGTTTATTTCATTCTTTGAAGAACGCGGTCATAAGTACGTTCGGTCGGCACCGATGGTATTGAAGAACGACCCAACCCTCATGTTCACTAATGCGGGAATGAACCAATTCAAGGACCTTTTTCTCGGAAATGCGTCAGCCGACTATACAAGAGCTACAAACAGCCAAAAGTGCCTAAGAGTATCTGGAAAGCACAATGATCTGGAAGAAGTGGGTATCGATACTTACCACCATACCATGTTCGAAATGCTCGGTAACTGGTCTTTTGGAGATTATTTCAAAAAAGAGGCGATTGGCTGGTCTTGGGAATTGTTAACAGAGGTTTACAAGCTTCCTAAAGAAAGACTTTATGTCACCGTATTTGAAGGTGATGATTCTGATGGTTTGAAATTCGATCAGGAGGCTTACGACTTCTGGAAAGCACATATTGATGAATCGAGGATACTTAATGGTGATAAGAAGGATAATTTCTGGGAAATGGGCGATACGGGGCCTTGCGGACCGTGTTCTGAAGTTCACATCGACTTAAGGTCCGATGAAGAGATCGCACAGACGCCAGGAAAGGATCTGGTGAATAATGATCACCCACAAGTAGTGGAGATCTGGAACCTTGTATTCATTCAATTCGATAGAAAAGCTGACGGCCATCTGGAGAATTTACCTGCCCAGCATATCGATACAGGAATGGGCTTTGAGCGTCTTGCTATGGCGCTTCAAAATAAAAAATCTAATTACGATACGGATGTTTTCACTCCACTGATAGATAAGGTATGTGAATCGGCAGGTGTGAGCTATGGAAAGGATGAGGAAACAGATATTGCCATCCGCGTTATCGTAGACCATATCAGAGCAATTGCATTTGCTATTGCCGATGGACAGCTACCATCGAATAATAAGGCGGGATACGTCATAAGAAGGATCCTAAGAAGAGCAGTTCGTTACGGATATACCTTTTTAAATCTTAAAGAGCCATTCTTATATCAGTTAGTAGAAGTATTATCGGATCAGTATAAAGGATTCTTCGATGAGATAGAAAGCCAAAAAGACTTGATCAGTAAGGTGATCAGAGAAGAGGAAACATCTTTCCTTAGAACACTTGATAAAGGATTAAAAAGACTCGATCAGATCAAAACTAAGCTTTCTGAGGAAAGCCAGACTTTGATAGAAGGAAGAGAGATCTTTGAGTTATACGATACTTATGGTTTCCCCTTAGATCTAACAGCCTTGATCGCAAGAGAGAATGGACTGCGAGTAGATGAAGCAGGCTTCCACAAAGCCATGGCAGAGCAAAAGAACAGATCTAAAGCCGATGCTGCTTCGGAAAAAGGAGATTGGATTGAGTTAATGCCAGACGCCAAATCTGAGTTTATTGGCTATGATGAGACTAGCAGTTCATCGAAGATCATCAAGTACCGAGAGATCATTGAAAAGAAGAAAAAGGTCTTTCAGATCGTATTAGATAAAACTCCATTCTATGGTGAAAGTGGTGGTCAGGTAGGAGATACTGGTGTATTGAAAAATGATTCTGAGACCATTAATGTCATAGATACTCAGAAAGAGAATGACCTGATCGTTCTATTTACCAATAAGCTACCTGCAGATCCAGGATCAAGCTTTCAGGCAGAGGTGAATGTTGAAAGAAGAGAATTGATCAAATTCAATCACTCGGCCACACATTTATTGCATGCGGCATTGAGAGAAGTTCTTGGTGATCATGTTCAACAGAAAGGATCCTTAGTT
>CBFIDS010000125.1:0-29589 GCA_965661435.1 Roseivirga sp. | reverse complement strand
CCACCTCGCCAAGTAACGTTCTCAGATTCGTTATCTGAATAGGGCTCGAAAAAGCGTGCTGTTCTTCCTCCCATAATTCCATCGATATGACTTTTGAGTGTACCGAATGAGATATATTTGTCGCCTGCGGGCGATGGGTTTTTAGACCAGTCAATCACCCAATCATCTTCCATCATGTTGAATCGCTCACTGAGTCGGCTCGGTGAAAAACAGATTCGAGCTGTTAAAGAATCCTTGGCTAGTAATGATTGGTAAATGTCGACTCGATCTAATGCGGACATGTCTTGAATGGTAGTAACTCCCCATTTAGCACACTCTTCTAAACCCCTTTTGATCTCAGTCACTTTGCGTTCATAGGAGCTTTCAGGGACCTCATTGAGCGCCTGTTCTAAGAGGTTTCCAGTAAGTAACCCAGTCTCAGATTGAATACCCAGATAGTCTAAAGCTAGGGTATTAGCCAAGCCCTCAGACCGATCGAATTTAGTGACTAGCACTGGGTGATCAGGTGTTAGTTGATCGATCAGTTCTCGATTAGGTTGTCAAGCCTGGCGGTTTCTTGCGGTTCCTTCCGAACCCATTTCCCAAGCCTCGTAAGCTCCCCAATCTCCTCTTGTGATCCAGCTTCCTTTAGGAAGTCGAGCTGCTGTTTCACTCACCCTTTCTATAAATAGCTCATCTTCGTTGATATCCAAAAGATTGATCCCCAATAGCAATGCCCCGGCATTTGCAAAGTGTACATGAGAATCATTAAAACCAGGCAAGGTGAGCTTGCCTTCTAGGTTAATACTTTCTGTAGCAGAGGGGTAGTTGCTTCCTTGACCTACTTTTTTGATGATGTCATTTTCTATCAATACCCAATTGGCCCAGGGCTGAGCGTCATTTCATGTCCAGACTTTGGCATTGTAAAGAAGTAACGAGTCTTTCGCTACTTCGCTTTCTTTCTGGCAGCTCCCAAATAAGAAAAGAATCGTTAGGGAGAGTAGAAGGTTTTTTGCTTTAGTTTCCATAAGAATTGGCTATTTCATTAAGTCTGGTTTCTATTTCAGCTTGAGTCATCCATTTTCCACGAACCATAACACCCACTTGTTTTCTCATATTGTTAATGTCTTCAAATGGGTTTCCATAAAGCAAGATCAGATCTGCTGATGCTCCTTCTTTAATAACACCAAACTCTCCCTCTTGCTGAAAGAATTTAGCCGGATTTAAGGTACCTGCTTGAATGGCTTCTAAAGGCGTAAAACCACTTCGAGTCATAGCTTCCAATTCTCTTTGTATCGAGAAGCCAGGCACATTGAAGACTTGAGGAGCATCAGAACCAAGAATGAAATTAGCACCGCCATCATGTAGTTCCTTAATGATCTTTCTGCGCAATTCATTAAAACGAAGCGCTTGATCTGGATCATAATCAGGTGCTCCAATTACTTGTCCTTTAGTTCTCACCCAAGCATTTAAAGTATAAGGTGGCATGTATTTCATTTCAGGATCTTGTGCAATCAGCTCAGGTTCTTGTGGACCTACCCATCTCTCCATCATGGCTTGAGTGGGTACGATCCAAACATCGTTTTCAACTTTCATTTTCACCAGCTCATCGATCTTACTTTCATCAGCTAGATCAGTAAAATTAATACCAAAGAAACCATTGGTATTTGGGTCAATACCTGCTTCTTTTGGAACCAAACCTTCAACATAGCCATCAACATGATCTATACTCGCATACTTAGAGGCTAATGCCTTACGTACTCCAACATCTATACTCACATGTCCCGCAAAAGGCATGTTTACTTCTTTTGCCGTTTCTACAATCGCATTAAAGTTTTCTGAGGTTAGACCTGGATGAAGTTTCATAAAGTCATATCCTGCTGCTTTTTGATCCCTAACCGTTTGTTCAGCTTGTTCTACAGAAGTGACACTATTTCCATTTAAACTAGGTCCTGAAGTATAAATTCTTGGCCCTAGGATTTCACCAGAGCGCACCTTTTCTTTTAATTCTAAATGGAAGGGTTGACCCAGCATTCCGCGAATAGTAGTCACACCATTCGATAAATAGAGGAATAGCGTTTCTTCGAGCAGTTTCATGTTTTGATTTCCAGGGATATGCGCATGCATTTCGGCTAAACCCGGAATGAGAATCTGTCCGTCTGCAACTTGAATCTGAGTAGTTCTGCCTATTCCTGCCTGATCGGTAGGAATGATCGCTACGATTTTATCATCCTTGATAAAAACAGTTTGCTGAGGGATCAATTCACCACTTTCAACATCGAGGATAGTAACATGTGAGAAAGCAAAATCAGCGGTAGGTGTATTTTGACAAAAAAGCGGATTGAAGCAGATCGCTAGCAATAGCAAAAAGATCAATGACTTTTTCATTATGGAATTTAGTCATTCGGAGGGAAGAAAAGAATATCAGTTCGAAACTAGCTAGTAGCCAGCAGCCTGGCCGTCTTTTCTAGATTCAGAAGCACCGTAGTAAACTCCTTGCACAGCATCCCACATAATGGCCTGATATCCACCATAGCTACCCACGTTGAATGATATCTTGTGTCCCATTTTGATAAGTTCTCTGATGACTGCATAGTCGAAGCCAGTTTCGAGTTGAAGGACTCCACCATCAGTCATAATCTCTCCGGTGGGTTGCGAAGAACCATTATGCAGAATTCTAGGAGCATCTCCCGCCTCTTGCAAGTTCATTCCAAAGTCTACCATATTGATTACGATCTGAGCGTGGCCTTGTGGCTGTGTAGCTCCACCCATCAATCCAAAACTCACCCATGGTTTTCCATCCTTTGTAATGAAAGCCGGGATGATGGTATGAAAAGGTCTTTTGTGCGGTTCATAAACATTGGCATGACCTTCTTCTAAAGAGAATAATTCTCCTCTATCTTGCAATACAAACCCTAGACCTGGAGGAGTCATACCTGAGCCCATTCCTCTATAATTGCTTTGGATCAAGGAAACCATGTTACCTTCTTCATCAGCAACCGTCAGGTAGATGGTATCTCCATCTTTCAGCATACCTGCAGGATAAGACTTGCCGGCCTTATTCGGATCAATCAACTGTTTCCTTTGTTGTGCATACTCATCTGAAAGGAGCCATTCCAAGGGTGTTTTAAAGAAGTCTTGATCAGCATAGAACTTAGCTCTATCTTCAAAAGCGAGTTTTTTAGCCTCTGTGAAGGTGTGGACATATTCTTTGCTCCCAAAGCCCATCGCTGCGATATTGTATTCTTCTAATATCTGCAGGATCTGCAGTGCAGCAATACCTTGACCATTGGGCGGTAGCTCCCAAACATCATAACCTCTGTAATTAACAGATTCTGGTTCAACCCATTCAGAGGTGTGATCTGCAAAGTCCTTTTCAGAAAGAAAACCACCCATCTGTTTCATATAAGACGAAACAGTGCTTGCGATCTCACCTTTATAAAATACGTCTCTTCCACCGTTGGCAATTTTTGAAAGGGTATTGGCCAAAGCTGGGTTTTTAAAGACCTCACCCTTCTTGGGTGTTCTTCCATTAGGCATAAATACGTCACTAAAACCGGGAAACCTTTGGAGGTTATCAGCACCCTTTTCCATTAAATAGGCGATCAATTCTGTTACTGGAAATCCTTCATTGGCATAATCAATAGCTGGTTGTAAGATCTCGGTCATGTCAAGCGAACCGAACCTTTGATGCAGTTCGAACCAACCGTCTACTGCCCCTGGAACTGATACAGGAAGTGGCCCGTAAGAAGGAATTTTATCATACCCATTTTGCTTGAAATAATCTAGTGTAAGGTCATGGGGAGATCTGCCAGAAGCATTAAGACCATATAATTTTTCTGTTTTTGCATCCCAAACAATGGCGAATAGATCTCCTCCCATTCCATTGCCTGTTGGTTCTACCAAGCCAAGAGTCGCGTTAGCAGCAATGGCAGCATCTATGGCGTTTCCGCCTTTCTTAAGAATGTCTAAAGCTACTTGTGTTGCCAGAGGTTGTGAAGTAGCAGCCACTCCATGTGTAGCGATCACTTCACTTCTCGTGGCGAAAGACTTACCAGTAATTCTATCTTGAGCAAATGACAAAGTGCTAGCAGTGAGTAGTAAGAGGAAAAGGAAGTTTTTCATAATTCTTTAGTTTGAGATCTCAGCACCACCAAAGATCACCATGCCTTTAATGATGAGGGTGTTTTGTGAATGGCTGTCAGATTCGGAGATGATCCTTTTATCAGACATACCTCCGAATATGTTAGTAACTCTAACATCTACATTCCAGTTTTTAGGAACTCTAATTTTTGAACCCCCAAACATGTAAAAGATATCTATGGCTACAGATTCTTTATCCATGCCGGCCATTGTCATGTCTACATTGGAGCCTCCGAAAACAGCAGTCAATGAGCCACCTTTGAAATTTTTAGTATTTACGATTTTATCAGCTCCACTGAATACTGCCACATCTTCGATGGTATCTGCAGAATCATGGTCAAATTGTGGTATCTCCGTATCAGGTTTGTTAGTGGATCTTCTGATCAGCGCCACTCCTGCGATCACTAAAACTAAAGGCCATAGGTCCCAAATGCTAATATTGACTTTAAACCAATCGTCTAAGACAAAAGCAACGCCAACGATCAGTAATACCAGTCCGGCTTGCTTGTTCTGATCCGTAAGAATTAAAAAGCCACCTATAATGATCAGGATATTTTCCCATTGAAAAAGGTAGTATTCAATATTCCAGGGAAGCAGGTCAAAATTGGCCATAACAGCTACTGCTCCGATAATTATAAAGAGTAATCCTATGATCTTATTTTGGTTTTCCTTTTTCATTTATTGTCTTGAGATTACTAAAAGTAGAAAACTGAGGGGCGACAAACAACAGAATCCTTTTCAAGAGAACTGTTTTAGTGTTTGAAATAGCTGAATTTGTGTTTAGTTTTGCGCTCTTCTCATGCGCACGTGGTGGAATTGGTAGACACGCCACCTTGAGGGGGTGGTGCATTAAGTTGTGTGGAAGTTCGAATCTTCTCGTGCGCACTAAAAAGCCTAGCTGAAAAGTTAGGCTTTTTTTATTTTGGTACATGGTTGAAGTATATATACTCAAAAGTATCAATCGGAATTATCATTATGTTGGAATTTCAGCAGAGCTAGAAATTAGATTTGAAAGGCACAATTCTGGCAAAAACAAAACAACTGCTCCTTACGCTCCTTTTAAAAGGATCTATACAAAGTCTTTTGAAAGCTATAAGGAGGCTAGAAAACATGAAGTCTTTCTAAAATCCGGAAAAGGTAGAGAGTTTATCAAGACATTAATCTGAGTGGAACTTGCCTGCCTCAGGCAGGGTTCGAATTCCGACCGAGGCGGACAAGCTTCTCGTGCGCACAAAAGCCTGACAAAAGTCGGGCTTTTTGTTTTATATTGAAACCTATGTTCGACCAGCAAAAGCCTAAAAAGATCTACGACCGTAAGTCTGCAAAGCTAAAGGCAGCTGATTATTGTGCTTATCAGGAAAGGTCTCAACAGCAGGTCAGAGATAAATTATACGATTATGGCCTTCACCACGATGAGGTAGAAGAAGTTCTCACCGAGTTGATCACGGAAGGGTTTATCAATGAAGAAAGATTCGCTCGAGCTTTTATAGGAGGAAAATTTCGTATGAAAAAGTGGGGAAAAAGAAAGATCATTCAGCACTTAAGGCCCCATAAGATCTCAGATTATTGTATTAGAAAAGGTATGGAGGAAATAGATCCAGATGCTTATTGGGAAGCACTCAGGTATCATGCTAAAAAGAAGCTCTCTAGGCTCTCAGAGCAATCACCATATATCATCAAGGGTAAGCTTAGTCAGTATTTGTTTGGCAAAGGCTTTGAGTCAGATCTGGTCCGAGATGTGGTGGATGAATTGGTCAATGATTGATCAATTAAAGATGGAGAAATAAGTAAAGTAAACGGAATAGCTATTCGCTTCACAGCACCTTAAAAAGCCCGTTTTCTAGTTCCAACTAAGCCTTTTTGCCAAAGATAGACATACCTAACAGTAAGCATGATCATGATGGGTATCAATGCTGTGTTATATACTTGAAGTCTGCCAATCCAAACGAAAGTCATGGCGATCAGAGCGATTACCAAGAATCTCATATAGACCATCAACCATTTTTTAGGATTTTTTTTGAGCATCAAAAATGCAATAATGAGGTTAGGAGCAAAAGCCCAGAGAATATTCAGGTTATTGATAGTGGTCGTGTGATGTGTTCCGAACCATAAAAATAGCACTAGAAAACCAATTAAGCCTGTGGTGAAAAAGATGAAAAAGTCGAGCCAGTGGCTTCTTTTCTTTTTGAGCCAATCTAAGACAGAAACGATGATCACAACTAAAGCGATGACAGAAAAAAGCAGGGTTGGAGTGAATGATTTTTGAGCTTGTTCATAAAAGTCTGATTCGAACAATTTGTTAGTTGTTTTAATAGCAGGTACTTCCTCACCATTCCTTAATATCGTGGCGTTGTCATAACCCGATAGTACATAGTCGGGCAAATACATGTGGGCTTCCACCCCAACATTTTTGTCGATAATGTTTCCTAATGCAATGTCGATTCCGAAATCTAACCAAGCATGATTGAAAGAATTTTCATCGACCAATTCCCTCATTGTAAGCCCTACTTTTTCAGGATCTTCATGAAATAGGAGTTGGTCTCCTAAGACGCTCTTTGGGATATCTCGGAGTTTTGTCGCACAGTTATTAAAGAATTGATCGTAACGATAGCTTCTGTTTTGAGGGAGTGTATTAGTCTCAAGGAATTCAAAAATAGCCTGTTTTTCTTCTAGAGTAATGTTCAGTACCTGTTCTGTGATCCATCGATTCTGAGCTTTGTAGTTTCTATAGAACCTGTCGAAATCATAGTCGGCAACAATATAGTCTATGGTTCCTAATGAGAATTTCACATAAAATGATTCTTCACTAGTGTCGTAAATGCCATAATTGTAAGCCTTATCCATATTCAAGTCAGGGTCGTTGACACGAAGGGCACTATGGCCGAAGCAATCGACCAGATTTGGGCCCGGACCCACTGTAATTAAACTTACTTCAGCCTGTTCAGAGAGCTGTGCATATTGAGCTGAAAGATTCAGACTAAGAAAGAGTCCGAACAAAAGTAAGTTGAGCTTCATAGGATAAAACTATTCGTTTTCATCTGAATTTAGGCAAATATAATGTGCAATTTTGGTGAACAATTTTTGAGCCATATCTTGAAACTATGAATAAAAACTGGCGAGACGGTCTGAACTACCTTTCTAAGTTAACTCCCCTGAGAGCTTGGAGCTTAATTCAGCTTACTTCCAGTTATTTCATTTCAAAAATTTCTAAGCAACCCAATCACTGGGGAATGCCCACTTCAATTGCCTTGGAACCTACTACTTCGTGTAATTTAAGATGCCCAGAATGTCCTAGTGGATTGAGAAGCTTCACAAGGCCGACAGGTATGTTGGAAGATCCGGTATATCAGAAAGTGATAGATGAGTTGGCACCTAGACTAAGCTATCTGATCTTCTATTTTCAGGGTGAACCATACCTGAATCCGAAATTCTTAGAACAGGTTGAGTATGCAAGTGCTAAGAATATCTATACAGCAACATCTACCAATGCTCACTACTTGAACGATCAGGTAGCTCAAAGAACAGTAGAATCTGGACTAGATCGATTGATCATTTCTATTGATGGCACTACCCAAGAAACGTTCGAGCAATACAGGGTAGGGGGCAAGTTGGAAAAGGTGATAGAAGGCACAAAGAACATTGTAAAATGGAAAAAGGAGTTAAAGTCCAAAACACCTCATGTCATCTTTCAATACTTGGTGGTCAAACCGAATGAGCACTAACTGGAAGAGGTGAAGCGACTAGCCAATGAGTTGGGAGTGAACGAGGTCGCCTTTAAAACAGCACAGATCTACGATTACGAGAATGGTTCAGAGTTGATTCCAACCATTGAAAAGTACAGTAGGTATAAGCAATTAGCTAATGGCAAATGGGCCATTAAGAATAAACTGATCAACCATTGTTGGAAGATGTGGCACTCTTGTGTGATCACTTGGGATGGTAAAGTGGTGCCCTGCTGTTTCGATAAAGATGCTCACTATCAATTAGGCGAAATGAAAGATTCTAGCTTTGAACAGGTTTGGAGAAGCCCCTCCTATCAAAATTTCAGACAAAGTTTGATCAAGTCTCGAAGCGAAATAGAAATGTGTAAGAATTGCTCGGAAGGCACTAAGGTTTGGGCTTAGTTTTCAATTGATTGAAATCATTAAGGAAGCATACAACAAACAATAGCTCATGGATTAATCCATGGGCTATTGTTTGTTAAAATTTCATCAAAACCATTTTAATGGTTTGTTCAATCTAGCCTTTTAAATGATCAGGAATTTTAAAGCTTTTTTTCGCGGTAGCTGGACCACAAGAATCACAACCCGCAGCACAACCATCTTCTGCTTTATATTGTCGGTACATTTTTCGACCCATAAAGAAAACAGCTGCTATAAAAAGTATCCCGATGATGATTCCTTGTATCATATTTCTGAAACTAATTTAATGCGGACAAAGTTCGATTCGTAATTCTCAATTCTTCCAATGTTTCTGAATCAACTTGAGCTGTTGAGGCTGTGTAGCATTCCCTGCTACGATCTCTCTACCAAAAAGGAAATCATTACCTCCTTTAAAATCTGTGACCTTGCCCCCTGCTTCTTGAACGATCAGGGCTCCAGCTGCAACATCCCAAGCATTCAGGTTATACTCAAAAAAACCTTCGAATCTACCACAGGCCGTATAGGCCAAGTCAATGGCAGCACTACCCATTCTTCGTAAACCATGGGTGTTTTGCATAAAATCGTTCAAGATCTTGAGATATTTATTCATCTGCTCAAAATCGTAATAAGGAAATCCAGTGGCTAACAATGACTCTTCAAAAGTCTTGCCCTCTGATACCTTAATAGGGACATGGTTTAAAAAAGCCCCTTCACCTTTAGAGGCATGAAAGCACTCATCTCTATTTACTTCATAGACTACACCAAGCGCTAATTCTTTTCGCTTTAATAAAGCTACAGAAATACAATAGATCGGCAGGCCGTGGATAAAGTTAGTGGTGCCATCCAATGGATCTATGATCCAATTATAACTATCTGACTTTTTTGTAGAGGTTCCTTCTTCTGCAATAAATCCACTTCCAGGTAAGATCTCAGATAATCCTTTGACCAATCGCTTCTCGGCCTCTTTATCTACATAGGAGACCAGATCGTTTTTACCTTTGTATTCGATCTTTGAAGAATTAAATTTCTGGGCTTCTTCTCGGATAAAATTGCCTGTTTCTTTGACCAATACTATGACATCTTGAAGTAGCTGCTGCATAGCTGCAAATATAGGAGTTGTATAGTAGGAATAAGAGAAATGTGTTGATCAGTGTTTGCCCTCAATAACCAAGACAAATTCACCTTTTACCCCTTTTTCGGAAAAGTAGTTGATCAGTTCAGAAAAGGTTCCTCTTTTCGTTTCTTCGAACATTTTAGTGATCTCTCTAGAAACCGAAGCTTGTCTGTCGCCTAAAAACTCTTTAAGCTGTTCCAGGCATTTGATCAAGCGGTGTGGAGATTCATAAAGAATGATAGTTCTTTCTTCCTCAGCCAGTTTTTTCAATCGCGTTTGGCGTCCTTTTTTGTGAGGCAAGAATCCTTCGAATACAAATTTATCTGAAGGTAATCCAGAGTTCACAAGAGCGGGAACAAATGCTGTGGCTCCAGGTAGGCAATTGACTTCAAGGTTAGCCGCTAAGGCTTCCCTCACTAGTAAAAAACCAGGGTCAGAGATAGAGGGAGTTCCTGCATCTGATATTAAGGCGAAGACCTCTCCCTCTTTCATTCTTTCAACCAGTTTAGAGACAGCATGGTGCTCATTATGAATATGGTAACTCTGTAAGGGTTTGCTGATCTCATGGTGCTTTAAAAGCTTTCCTGAGGTTCGGGTATCTTCTGCAAGTATCACATCAACTCCATTCAATACTTTGATAGCTCTGAGTGTAATATCATCTAGGTTACCGATGGGGGTAGGTACTAAATAAAGATTGATGTTTTCAGCCATCAGACAAGACTATCAATTTTCTTAGCCAGCGCATGGTCTTTGTCAGTAACTACATCTCCTGCATCATGAGTATTGAGTTCAAAGCTAACACTGTTATACACATTTGACCAATTGGGATGGTGGTTCATTTTTTCAGCTTCGATGGCCACTTTTGACATAAAGCCAAATGCTTCAACAAAGTTTTTAAACTCAAATGTCTTGGTCAGTTTGTTGTCTTTTTCGGTCCACATAAACTTATCTTTTTGCTTTAACGATATACTGATATTTCAGGCTATTGTCATCCATAGATATTGATCGAAAACCTGCTTTTCTTAAAACCGACCTAACCTCTTTTTCTGAGATCTTCATCTCATCAGTTGGGCCAACAGGGATACTTCCCGACTTAAAATCTACAATGACCAGTTCGCCATCTTCTTTTAAATTAAGAAGTAAGCGGTGGAAATAGTTTTCTTTATTTGGAATAAAAAAGAAAGTATTCACAATTAAAATCAAGTCAACTTCATCGGGTAGTAAATTCGGAACATCCGGAGGAGTAAGTCGAGGTTCAATATTTTTAGCCCAATCACCAACTATCTGCTTTTGTTCTTCAATATATTCCAAGGCATTTGGATCAATATCCAAGGCGATGACCTTAGCCGCCTCTCTGGCTAATTTAAAACTAAAGTACCCTGCACCAGCACCAATATCTGCTACGGTTTTGTTTTTCAGATCACCTAGAGATCGAATGACGATCTCCGGGTTTTGCCAATCAGTTCTTTCTTCTGCTAACTCGGTTTGAACCCCTGACTCGAAAAAATCAGGCTGAGGCTCTGTGAATTTCTCCCTTGACGGAGGAGGAGTGAATGAGGGTTTCTCTTTCTTGGGTTGGCAAGAGAAGAGAATGGGAGTTAAGACCAGGATGATCAGGAGCCTTTTCATTATAGGGCGATTATTCCTTCGATCTGATGTGCTTTTTTATAAATGTCGATCACGTAATCGCTCGACTGTGCCATAACTTTTGCAGTTACGCTAATGTATTTGCCTTTACTTGAAGGTTTGAACACGACTTCATTGGTTGGGAAAAGTGCTTCTACTTCTTTTTTTCTTTCTTCAAGAACGATGAATTTGAACATGTATAAGGAGGGAAACTTATGTGTTCCTTCCAGCTTTTCCTTAAACTCTTGCGTTTCAAATTTTGAGTTGGTCATCGTGTATTATTTGATTAGAAGTTAAATAAAAAAAGAGGCTCTTTCCAAAGCCTCTTTATTCCTTTAGTTCAAATGATCAATTAAAAGAATTTATATCTCTCATCAGTTACTTCGATCTTGTCAGAAATAGCACTTAATAAGTTCTGCTGAAGTTTCTGATTTTCAGCTTGAAGTAATTCGTTTTCGTATAGTGTGTAATCTCCTAGTTCAGAAGCCTCTGATTTTGATTTAAGTTCGATCAACACAACCCCTTGACCTTCGACTACATATGGAGCAGTTTGGTCTCCAGCATTTTGCAATGCATAAGCAGCGCCAATTGCTTCTGGTGCAGCACCTAAGTCACCTAAGTTGATATCTTGAAGTTTGATGTTCTGATTGGTTCTAACCTGTGCCTCTGAACCATATTGAGAAGCCATTTCACTTACTGATCCTGAAAGACTGTTCAATTTACTCTTGATGAATTCAGCTTTTTTCTGGTTGATCAAGATACCTTCGATCTCACTTCTTACCTCATCAATACTTTGAGTTCCTTCTTCTGTTTCACCAGTGTGAACAGCAACAACATATTCACCATCTAATTCAAAGTCTTTTACTTCTCCTAATGAAGCTTCACCAAACAACCAAGTCACTAATTGACGGGCATTACTCAAGCTTCCAATGGAAGTTGCTGACTTTCCAATTTTAGTCCCTTGGAAAACTGAGAAACCATTGTTTCCAGCATACTCTCTGAATTCTTCAGCATTATCTACACTTGCAGCGAATTCAGCAGCCTGAAGGTATACTTCGTTGCTGGTTTCGAATGAAGGAACCATTTCTACGAGCACCTGGGCTACTTGATATCGGTTATTGATCGGAGTTTGTGTAACATTAACAATATAGATTCTATCATTCTTCTCGATTAGTCTATTCACTAATCCGATTCTTCTTGCATTGAAGATATCGTTTTCAATATCTGTAATTCTTGTATCACCTTTCTTGATCCAACCAATGTCACCACCACTTGTGCTGAATTGACCATCACTATATTCTCTTGCTAAAGCTTCGAATTGCTCTCCATTTCTAATTCTTCTTAACACCTCTCGAGCAGTTTCTCTTACATTAGATTGCTCAGAAGGAGTTTTTCCTTGAAGGTAGAATACGATTTGGCTAGCTCTTGCAAATGCATCTTCGCTAGGAACAATGTCAGTTACCTTATGCACAGTATAGATGCCATTTTGAAGATCTGGCCCAATGATGTCTCCTTTATTCAGATTTGTTAGATTATTTGCCAAGACATTAGGTAATGCACTTGGGTCGTAAGTAGTGAAACCAATTCCTTGCTCAGTCATGCTTCTCGCATAGGTAGAGTCATTGGTGGAAGGGTCTTCGAAAGCCGCTACTATGTCATTCATTTGTTGCAAGTACATCGCAGAGTCCGCAGCTGATGGTACAACTGGGAAAGCAACGTATTCTACGTCTTTAGATGCTTCAACAGTGTATTCCTCTTCGTTTTCGTTCAAATAAGACTGAATCCCTGCATCAGTAACTGGATCGATCAGATCTTCACTAACTGCACTGAAAGGGATATTAACATAATCGACATTCACAAAACCGAACTGTGATCTATATTCTCTTTGCGCTTCAGCAAGTGTTACGTATTGAGTTTTTAAAAGAAGGTTTTGGAACTTCTGAACTTGTCTTTGCGAGATAGCTTGCTGCTCGGCATTTGCAAAATAATATTGCGCCTCAGCACCATATAGATTTAGATTAGCTAAAAAGTCTTTGATAGAAGCCTGATCTGTTGAGCCAACAAATTGGCTGAAGAACTGTCTCATGGTTGGTGAAATATTCTTTCCCTGAACCATATCAATTCTCTCGTTGGTGCTGATCTCTAATCCTAATTCTTCTAGTTTATTAGAGAAGGCTACTTGGTTGATCATTTGTTGCCAAACCTGATCTCTGGCTAATTGAGTAATTTGCTCATTACCTGAAGGGTACCCTGAGCTTCTTAGGAAGTTGTCTACCATGATCGAAAAGTCTTCCTGAGAAATTTCTTCTCCATCAATCTCTCCTACGTTTCTGGCACCACCACCAAATAGGTTTTGATTAGTTGCTAAGTCTGTAAGTACAAAGGCTAAAATCGAAATTCCCACCACGACTACCACGAGTCGTCCCATCTTCTCACGAAGCGTATTGATTATTGACATTTGTTAATTTTTAAATAGGCGCAAACATAAATGATTTATGGCCTAAAATCAAAGGAAAAATAGCCTAAAAGAGCCTATGAATCAGTCCTCTCCGTCTGGATTGTAATTGAAGAGCACATTATCGATCCGGGCGTCTTCCATTGAAACGATTTTCATCTCATATCCTCCATAGGTAATTACCTCATGAACTTCAGGTATACTCTCAGTGATCGATAAAATAAAACCACCTAAGGTGTCGTATTCACCCTCAGGAATTTGCCAGTTATACTTGTCATTTAAGTAGTCGATCTCGTGCCGTGCGCTTAGGATGTATTTGTTTTGATCGATCCTTTGCTCTACCCAATCTTCGTCTTCATCATGTTCGTCTTGGATCTCACCAAAGATCTCCTCTATAACATCCTCTAAACTTACGATTCCGGAAGTTCCGCCAAATTCATCAACCACCAAGGCTAAACTTTTCCTTTCCTGGATAAACTGGATCATTAGTTCATTCGCTAACATTGTTTCAGGCACAATGATAATAGGGGTGAGCATGCTGGCTATGTCTTTAGGCTTTTTGAAAAGGTCGAGTACATGACAATAACCGATCACATCATCGATGGTCTCTTTGTAAACCAATATTTTTGAGTGACCACTTTCTATGAATTCTTCTTTGATGTCCTCAACATCTTCCTCAATATCTACGGCAGATATTTCTGTCCTTGGGATCATACATTCACGCACTCTGACAGTCTTGAACTCAAGTGCATTATTGAAGATCTTAGTATCTAGTTCAACTTTTGATTTCCTTATATCATCTCTTGTATTTTGCTTGATATAATTACTCAAGTCGGTAAGCCCAAAAACCTGTCGATCTTCTGAATACGTTTGCCGAAGTACCACTAGAATAATGAATTTAGACATCTGTTCGATCAACCATACGACTGGGAACATGATGAAAAAGATGATGATCATGGGTACCGCCAACAGATTCAGTAGTCTGTTCGGGTTGATCAGGAAAATACTTTTAGGCGTAAATTCAGCGGTGAAAAGTACAAGGATTGTAGAAAGAATGGTTTGTAGTATAACTACCGAACTCTGGGTATTAATGCTTTCTGGTAAAAAGCCTGCGATCCATGGCTCCAAGACACTTGCCATAAAAATACCGTAGATCACGAGGGCAATAGTATTTCCTACCAATGCGGTATTAATAAGTCTAGAAGGCTTTTGAGTAAAGAAAGAAAGTATTCTACCCGCTAATTTGTCTTGCTGGTTCTGCAGTTCGATCTGCAACTTACTAGCACTGACAAAAGCAATTTCAGTTCCTGAAAAAAATGCTGAGAATACGAGGCAGACCAAAATCATGGTCAGTTGATATGAATCCATTATCGTTTAGCCTTAGACTTTTTTTGTGGCTTTTTAGAGTGTTTTTTTTCCTCTTCTTTTCTTTTAGCCCTTCTATATCTGATTAAAAATAGGCATCCTAAAGATATCATAAAAATAAAGTAGGAGGCCATTATTCCAAAAGTCATGGTCTGGTGTACTCCAATAACGAAGGTGACTACTGCTAGTGAAAATAAAATGGTATCGCCTAGATTCTTCAATTTTCTTCTTTTAATGTAAAGGTAGCATCTCTTGGGTTTACAAAAGTATAAGATGAAAAATCTTGTGGGGCTGTCATCCCTTCTGCTTGAATGATCTCAGTTTCAGTTTCTACTATAACGAACTTCTCGGTATAGATCTCTTCCTTTTCAGGGTTCCAGAATAGCTCTTCCGTCCTAAGTGTCTGTTGATATTGTAGGTTATTGACAAAAACATCTCCCGTGGCATGATAGAGGTTGCTATCATTTTCTTTATAACCTCGTTGAGCAGTAAGCTGAGAGGTTTTCTCTCCAAAGCGATCAAAGAAAGTAATGTCTATTCCTTCTGGGAATTCAATGTCACCATTTTGATGCTGAAGTTGTTTTGCACCTTTGATGACCACTCTAACCACTGTAGAATCGGTGAATTGGATCTTCACATTTTCGGATTCGTACAAAGGCCCTTCATAGACTTCCAGTTCGGCAAGCTTTTTCTCTTTCTCAAAGCAGGACGTAATTCCTAAGGTTAAGACCAATGTAAAAAGTATGTATTTAATTTTTGTCATGAATAAAAAACGGTCTTTCCTTGACGAAAAGACCGTTCAAATTAACTCTATATTTCCTTACTGTTCTGGTCTTCTTTGAAGTTTAACAGTTTTTTGGATCCAGCAACCTACAGATATATTGTCCCCTTCATTCTTATTCTCTGTAAAAATATCTCCAATCGTAGGGAACTGAGCCTTAGCTTGAGCCATTTTTGCGGCATCACCAGCCGTAGCATAGTATTCGAAAGCAGCTATGTATCTTGCTCTATCAGTTACTTGGCTTTCTTTTTGGTCACATTGAGTGCTAGCCATCACCATATCACCAAGAAGCACATACATTTCTTCTTTTAAAGTAGGATCGACCTCTACCGCTTCTAAAGCGTATTTTCTTGCCTCAGAGTAATTTCCGTTAATTCTCTCAGTAGAAGCTACTTGCTTCAGTGCTTTACCTTTGTCAGTATTATCTTCGGTTAATTCAGCGGCTTTTATGAAATACTCTTTAGATTTTTCATATTCCTTTTCTGCACCAAATTTTACTCCTAATAAATAACCAACTCCATACTGTGGGCTATTAGCAAAGTAAGATTCAGCAGCTTTCACGAACCAATCAGCATCTGTACATCCACCATCATAGGCAAATACGAAAATTTTATTCGCTAGATCGGGATCGTTAGGATTAGCCTCAAACTCAGGCACAAGCTTGTTGACAATGAAATCACAGTCAATTATACCCATGTCAGCTAACTTCGTATCTATAAATTCTTTGATCTGCTCGTATCTTTTCGTGCTTTTGTTACTTTCTTTTGCTTCAGAAATAACTGCCGTAACATGTTCCACAGTTTGCTCATAGATCTCTAAGATTCTCTCTTTGGTGATATCAACATTAGATCTAGCAAAAGCAAGAACTGCTAACTGCATATAATATCTACTCAAAGGATAGTAAGCTTCATTGCCTTTTATCTCATATGCTTCTGCAAAAATGTCTAATAGCATCTGAGTTTTAGCTGCATCTTTATAATAGTATTTAAATGCATCGATTGCTTTTCGATCAATTACATCTTCTTTCTGTCCTTCAATATTCTCGAAACGCATGTCATAAAGATTCATGACCATGTCAGCAGCTTCTTTTTGAACAGCAGCATCTTTCGAATTTGAGAAAGTTTCATCCCAAACTTTAATTCCATTGATGTAAAGTGATTTTCCGATTGTCGGATACTTTTCTAAAAGCTTAGCCAAATGTGGCTTAGCCCCATCGAAATTGCCTTGACGGTAGTTATCATCAAATAACGTCCAAAGCGTTTGCGCTTCGGATCTTTGTTCTGGATCTTCAGGCCATGTAAACTGTGCACTAGCACTGAAACTAGCCACTATTAAAGCCAGAATTATTAGAGCTTTTAGTCTCATAATATCAGTATTTTTAGTTAAATCTTTGCTTTGTGAACCAGGTTATGTCTTGTAAGGAAAAACCAATGTTCAATTTTATATAATTCTCTCGAACCAGACCAACTGAAGATATATTTCCTCGTTGGCCTAAAGTTGTACTAAAATTCAAGTGGGATATTCCCCAGAATGAAGTCAACGGTATTGATGTACCAAAATTGATACCAAAATCATTAACTGCCTCATTGTTTACTATAAACGGTGTTCTTTCGTAATGAAAGCCCAATCTAAAGCTGGTTACATTTAGCAGCTTGGCTGGTTGACCATAGTTTGGAATATATTCAGCCCCTACGGCAATTCTAAAGGCATTATTATAATAACTCTCTACCCCCCCCTCTCTGTTTCGATATTTTGTCCAATCTTGTGTCTGATAGTCAACTCCGAGAACAAATTTCTGTGCAATTTCATAAGAAATTCCCACTCCATATCGCTCAGGCATAGAAACTGAAAGATCTTGATCTTTATCATATCTCAAGGTATCAGCCGCACCTATAGAGCCGTTATTTGTTTGATTGGCGAAAGTGATCAATGTAGATTGACCTAAATCGAATTGAGGGTTGTAGAAACCTCCAATATTCAAGAATTTTTTATCTCCTATTCGTGCTTTGTATAGGAATCCTGCTGATGCAGAAACTTTTCCGAAGCTTCTTCTTTCCTCAACAACTGTTGTACCGAAACTTGTCAATATGTCAGTGAGAGTGAATGATTCTTCACTTGAGATATTTCCATAATGTAAATTACCTCTGACTCCTAGGTAAAGATTTCCGATTCGGTAAGAAGTGGCAAGGCTAGCCATATCTATCCCTCCACGTCCTGTTACATCTATTAATGTTGAGGAGCCTTCTGGCCCAACTCTTTGTTCTGTGAACCCATAGTTAACGGAAGAGTATGGGGAAAGCGAAAGTGCAATGTTCCATTTGCCATAAACTATAGGAGCGGCAAAAGCGAAGCTTTTAAAGCCACCGGTTAATGTATTATATGAATCGTTGCCATTGGTTATTTTCCTGATGTCAACTCCCATTCCTAATTGGAAGACAGCTTCGAAGTTGGTTCCGACTATAGCAGGATTGACATCATTGTAGAAGAATTTGGAATTGTAGCTAAGTCCCATTCCAGCCATCCCGGCATTGTGAGAATAACCAGACCAATTCAATCCACCTAAGCCTAAGGCAGAGTAACTTGACTGGTCAATTTGACCGTGTGCTTTAATGTTGACCATCGTAGCAACGAACACAGAGAGAATTAGTATCCTCAATCCTTTTCTAAATAGCTTGAACTCAGTAATTTCCAACACGCACTTTTTTGAGGGTTACAAAGATGTCAGATTTTAAATTAGATTCAAATGTTTTCTGTTTCTTGAGAGCGAATCGGGTCATGATTACCTGATATTTAACAAAATTTACGAGGGCAATCGATTGAATTATTTTATTGCCCAAGATTTAATTCTAAATCGACATCGTTTATCATACAATTGTTGAACTAAAGGCCTCTATTATTGCCAAGAAATTCTTTGATGCAGAAAGACTCATATATCATACTAGGTGCAATGTCAGGGACCTCTCTTGATGGATTAGACCTTGCATTGGTCGAGTTTAATAAGTCAAATGGTCTTAATTGGAGATTTCAATTATTACATGCTGAGACTTTTAGGTATCCCAAAGACTTAGAAGACAAACTAAGGAATGCTACTCAACTTTCTGAAAATTCTTTGCACGACCTGGATCTAGCGTTAGGAAAGTATATAGGGGAACAAGTTTCTTACTGCAAATGGGTCAATGTTGAATCAATAGACTTTATCGCTTCTCACGGTCATACTGTTTTTCATAAACCGGATAAAGGCTACTCACTGCAAATAGGTTCGGCTGAACAAATTTATATTTACTCCAAGATCCCAGTAATCAATAATTTTAGAAAAGCTGACGTAAAGGCTGGTGGGCAAGGAGCTCCTTTAGTTCCTATTGGAGACAGGGATCTTTTCAGTGAATATGATTTTGCACTTAACCTCGGGGGAATAGCCAATATTTCTTTCGAATCTGAAGGGGATAGAATTGCATTCGATATTTGCCCTTTTAATATGGTGCTCAACGAATTAGCCAGCCGCAAAGGGTTGGCCTTTGATGAAAATGGTCAATTGGCGCAATCAGGTGAATTGATTCCTGAGCTTTTGAATAAGCTGAACAAGATCAGCTATTACTATAAGTCAAACCCCAAATCTTTGGGAATCGAGGATTATAAAGAGTTTTGGCAACCATTGTTGAACCAAAATTATTCAAGTGATCATCTTTCTAGGACTTATATACAACATGCTGCTTTTCAAATTGCTTCTGTCATGAAGAGCAAGAGTCCCGGAAAGGTGCTCGTAACAGGAGGTGGAGCTTACCATCAAGCCTTTATCAATTGTCTTAAAGAGGAATCAGAGAATGAAATTATAATTCCCAAAAAAGAAATTGTTGAATTTAAAGAGGCACTCATATTTGCTTATTTAGGTTTATTAAGGTACTTAGGTGTACCCAACTGTCTGTCTGCAGTCACTGGGGCAACTTTTGATGTTTCAGGGGGTGAAATATTTGGCTTTGCCGAAGACTAACAAACTGTCAATTTTTCCCAGTTAGATTAAGCTGGTTTGAATATTGAAACATCTCATTTATTTTAGCGATTCACTCACTTGTGCATGAGACAAACTATCAACCTTCTATTAGTGTGTATAGGCCTATTATTGCTTAATCCGAATACGGTTAAGGCAGAGAGGTTTGTCTCGGTACCATCGGAAATTGTTCAAGGACATGAAGAGGAGGGTGCTCAACACTCAACTCATGTTCAAAATGAGCATGATGATCATGGACAAGAAGAAGAGCAACATGAGTCTGCACCTCCAGGCTGGTCCGTTATTCCATTCGTTTTGCTTCTTGGAATGATTGCTACAGGTCCACTATTCTACGAACACTTTTGGCATAAAAATTATCCGATCATTGCAGTTTCACTTGCCGCAATTGTAGTACTTTATTATTTATTTGGCTTAAATAATACTCATGCTCCCGTTCATGCATTGGCAGAATACGTGCAGTTTATAGCACTCCTGTCTTCATTATATATAGCCTCTGGGGGAATAATGATCAAAGTCGATAAGCGTGCTACTCCAATGGCGAATGTTGGTCTCTTATTGGTTGGTGCTGTAATAGCCAATTTGATTGGAACTACAGGAGCTTCTATGTTATTGATCAGACCGTTCATTCGTTTGAATCAAGGAAGGATCAGGCCTTATCACATCATTTTCTTCATTTTTATGGTGAGTAATATTGGTGGTGCTTTAACACCAATAGGTGATCCACCATTATTCCTAGGGTTTTTGAAAGGGGTCCCATTCATGTGGACCGTTGTACACAATGTTGTTCCATGGGTATTCGCGCTTGTAATACTTGCTATAGTTTTCTACTTCTTTGATAGAAGGAATCAAGACCTTGATTTAGATGAAGATGTAGAGTTTACAGGCAAGACCACCATAGTTGGTACAAAGAATTTCTTCTGGTTAGCGGTAGTTATTGGTTCGGTATTTCTAGACCCAAATGTTATCGATGGAGTACCTGCCATTGTGTATGAAGGTCAAAAATTCTCTTTCCTAAGAGAGTTGATTATGTTCTCAGTTGGAATATTCTCATTTAAGTTCGCAGACAAACGAGCGATCAGTGGAAATGAATTCAATTTTGAACCCATCAGAGAAGTGGCTTTCATTTTCATAGGGATCTTTGGAACCATGATGCCGGCATTAGCTTTAGTGTCTGAGTTTGCTCAGTCGGAAACAGGGGTGGCCTTAATAGGACCAAATAGTCTTTATTGGGGTACGGGAGTATTATCTGGATTCTTAGATAACGCGCCGACTTATTTGAACTTCTTAGCTGCTGCCTTAGCTTCTCAAGGAGGTGATATCAGTACAATAGCCGACGTACAAGCATATGCAGCTGGAGGGGTTTATGAGAATTCTGTGGTGAATTTAAAGGCGATTGCAATTGGTGCTGTTTTCTTTGGTGCACTTACCTATATAGGAAATGGGCCAAACTTTATGGTGAAATCAATAGCAGAACAAACCGGAATTCATATGCCTTCTTTCTTCGGGTATATTATCAGATATTCAATTCCAATTCTGATTCCAACTTTCTTTTTAGTTTGGTTGATTTTCTTCGTGCTTTAAATAAATAAAACATCATCCTTCATTATTCAGTATAAGAAATACTGATGAATAGCTTTTACTACGATCTCATTCTAAGCGGTCTAACCTATGTGTTATTAACCTATTTGACCTTCATTCTTATGAGAAAAAGAAAAAGGAACGATTTAGGAGATGATGATGGGGGACTCTCAATTGAATCAGGGCCTGAGATAGATTTGCCGCCAGGAGTATCTTGGCCAGACGGTTCAGGACCATCTATTCGGGAAGAGAATGGATTAGAAAAAGTCTATTGACTACACTTTTTACAAATACCTGATATTAAGTAGTTGCTTTCTATTGCCTGAAATCCTTCAGGCAAATTTACCTTAGGAATATCTACTAAATCCAGGCATGTTGTTTCATTACAGTTTTGGCACTTGAAATGAATATGATTGTGTTGGTGAGAGCTTTCGGAGCATTCATCGTGGCAAAGTGCATATCTAGTTGCACCAGCGTCATCTAGCACTTTATGGATTAGCCCTTTATCGATAAAAGATTTTAATGTTCGGTAAATGGTGACTCGATCATATTTACCGTCAACTTCAGTTTCAATATCTCCGTGGGTGATTGCAACTTCTTTCTCTAAAAATACAGAAATCACATCTCCTCTACTTTGAGTAAGTCTCAGTGAGTGATCTTTTAATAGTCTTCTAACTTCTGTATTCATATCATAAATATATAAACTCCCCCTATTAAGCTCAAGCCGAAGATGTTAGTTCACTTTCTCTTCTTAAAAAGCCTACCCATTCTATAGAAGAATTGTTTTTCCCAGTTCCAAAAGAATGCAAATTGACCGAAAATGAAACCATAAATTAAGATCAAGATCTGATACAATGGAAAGATCAATAAAATGTATAGTAAAACACCCCAGACACCTTTAATACTCTCCAAGCCAACAAGTCCAAAAACTAAAGGTTTTAGAAACAATACTGTACTTCCGGTAAAAGCAAAAACGATTAAGACCATTATAGTCTGGAAAATGGATTTGAGTTCCCACTTTTCCTGCATACGTTTTAGAAACTTATTTTTAGCCATAAGGTCGGCAAAGTTAAGGATGAGAAATTCTCTAGCAGTATTCAGATAGAAAAAGGCTTAAAAATTTGACAAGCATTTAGCCTTGAGTAAGAGAAATCAATAAATTGTACAATAATCAACCAACAAATATGGAAGACCTTAGCAAATTTCAGAGGATGCTTGTAGCCATGGACCTAAGCAACATGGATGAGCACTTATTAAAATACGCTTCTTTGGCAGCCAAGGTATTTGAGATAGATACTGTGTACTTCTGTCATGTGGCCACCTCTCTGGAGTTACCGGAGGAAATTCAGGATAAATACAGTGACATTTTTGGCCCAGTTGATGAGGCTCTTGAACGAGAAATGAACGAAGCAATTGAGAAGCACTTCCAATTACCACCGAATTGTGAATCCAAGGTGATCGTTTCTACTGGAAAGGTCACTGAGGAAATTCTCAAGCTTTCCAAGGTAAAAGTTATTGATCTGGTACTCTTGGGTAGAAAGGTTGAATTAACCGGGACAGGCTTGAATTCTAAGAAAGTGGCTAAGTCGATTGGTTCCTCTGTGATTTTTGTCACGGAGAACCCATCGCTAGATCTTGATAGAATATTGGTTTCAATCGATTATTCTGATCACTCTAAAATGGCTTTCGAGGTTGGTATAGCATTACAAGAAAAGACAGGCGCTAAGCTGCTGAGTAATCATGTTTATAAAGTCCCGACAGGATATTATAAATCTGGAAAGACATACGAGGAATTTGCAGACATCATGTTAGAGAATGCCAAGGCAGACTGCAATAAATTTTTTAAGAAAATAGACTTAGACGGTGTTGATTATGATCACACCTATGCTTTGGATGATGATCCCCACCCTGCAGATAAGATCTATAAGACCGGTTCTGAGAAGGGTGTGGACCTGATTATGATTGGTTCAAAAGGTAGATCGGGACCTGCATCTATTTTGATCGGATCTGTTGCTGAAAAATTAGTGGAGGAAGGAAATGATATACCTATAATGATTGTGAAGATGGGTAAAGAGAATATGAGCTTTCTGAATGCTCTTTTTAACCTTTAATAGGTAATTACAGCATGTACATTATAGAACATATTTTCCTTAAGATTCATATCCTCATTTCCTTCAACATCAAAACCTATAAGGTGTGAACTCTCAGGATCTAAGAATAATCTGAGTTTTTTCGAAGTTTCAAAGACCAAGTTCTTTTCCCGCCATTGAATATTAATCTCGGTTAATTTTTCATTAGTATAAATACATTCAAAGATTTGAACAGGTATTTTACTAGACTTAGCTGAATAAATGGTTTTATTTAATCCATCTAAGGTAGAGAGTGATTCTTGGTAAAAGGAACCTTGAAAACCGGGTTTATCAATATTAGCATCAAAGAATAAGCTGAGCTGTGATCTCCACTCTTCAGAACTTTTAATGTCCATTTGAATTTGCTCTTCTTTCTCATCAGAGATCAATGTTTTCCATAGACCAGCCCGTTGCGAAAGAAGGTAATCGATCTCCTTATTGAGTTGGTTCTCCAAATTGAAATAGGGCTCATTGGAATCATTTTGATTTGGCTCCACATTGCAGGCCAGTGTCAAGATCAGGAATAGAAGTAAAGGTGTTTTCCTCATAATATCTCGTTGCCGGTCATTTCTTCCGGTCTTTCAATCCCCATTAATTTTAAGATCGTAGGTGCTAGGTCACCCAACTTACCATCTTTCATTTGAGGCTTTAGTTCTTGATCAACTAAAATACATGGGACAAGGTTTGTAGTATGAGCTGTATTCGGTGTACCATCTGGATTGATCATGATATCTGAATTACCATGGTCTGCTATGATAATGGAAGCATAATCATTTTTGAGGGCTGCTTCCAAAACATCTCCAGCACATGAATCTACAGTTTCACAAGCTTTAACAGCAGCTTCAAAATCACCAGTGTGACCTACCATGTCAGCATTGGCAAAGTTTAGACAGATGAAGTCAGCCGATTTTCCATTAAGCTCCGGCACAATGGCATCTCGAATATCGCCTGCGCTCATTTCTGGTTGAAGGTCATAGGTAGCGACTTTAGGAGAAGGGCACAACAGTCTTTTTTCACCCTTGAACTCGGTTTCTCTTCCTCCACTGAAAAAGAAAGTAACATGTGGATATTTTTCAGTTTCAGCTATTCTTATTTGTTTCTTGCCTGCTCTTTCCAAGACCTCTCCCAAGGTATTATTCAAGTTATCTTTATTGAATATTACATCTACACCTTTGAACGAATCATCATAATTAGTCATTGTAACGTATTTCAATTTCAATGGCTTCATTCCATGTTCAGGAAATTCTTCTTGTGTTAATGCTTGAGTGATTTGCCTGCCCCTGTCAGTTCTAAAATTGAAGCAGATTACCACATCTTCTTCTGATATATTAGCCACTGACTTTCCACCTTCAGTATTTATAATTGGCTTAATGAACTCATCAGTTGTACCTGATGCGTATGAAGCCTTAATAGAACTGAGAATGTCATCTGTATTCTCTCCTAAACCATGCACCATGGCATCATAGGCTAGCTTAACACGTTCCCATCTCTTATCCCTATCCATGGCATAATATCTACCGATTATTGAAGCAATTTTACCAGTAGTTTTCTTGGCATGAGATAATAGTTCCGTTATATATTTCTCACCTCCTTTTGGGTCTGTATCACGCCCATCTGTGAATGCATGAATGAATACATCCTTTAACCCTTTCCGTGCACAAATGCTCAAAAGGCCTTTTAAGTGATTGATATGAGAATGCACTCCACCATCAGAAACCAAACCAATCAAATGAATTTTTTTATGGTTTACTTTTGCATATTCTAGGGTAGAATGGAGTACTTCATTTTCTCCAAGCGTCTCCTCCTTAACTGCTTGATTGATCTTTACAAGGTCCTGGTAAACCACTCGGCCGGCACCAATATTCATATGACCCACTTCTGAATTACCCATTTGTCCTTCAGGTAGTCCTACTGCAAGACCAGAAGCATCTAATTTACTATGAGAGTAAGTTTGAAAAAGCTTGTCGATTACTGGTGTATCGGCTTTGTCTATAGCAGATACTGATTTATCTTGAGCTAAACCCCAGCCATCGAGAATCATCAATAGTACGCGTTTCTTCATATAGGCAAATATAAATATTCACATGGGTTTGTATCAGTAGATCCATTCTATTAATTTGAACGAAGAGACGACTGATCCGTGTAATTACTGGCATAATTTTCGTAATACGGAAACAAGTTTATATCATGAAGACCTATCTGAAGCAATTATTTTTGATTTTTGCTTTCTTTTCTGCCTTTCAATTAGCAGCACAGGAAGTTGATATCATCGTTAAGATCGAAGAAGCCTTAAAAGCAAGTAGCTCCAAAGAGTTAACAAAATATCTCCATTCTAAAGTAGAGATCAAGCTTGATGGTGAAAGGAAAGAATATAGTATAAATCAAGCTGAAGTAATGCTTAAACAATTCTTTCAGCAGTTTCCAGCTTCAGGTTTCGAATTTATTCACAATGGAAATAATACCTCAGGAGGAATAGTGTATGCTATAGGTACCTATAGTTCTGATGGAGGTAATCACCGTGTCGTGATCCGTGCTAAGAAATTCGATAAACTGACCAAGGTTTATCGACTTGAATTTACCAAAGAACGATAGCCTGAATTGGCTACCTTTGTGACATGAGACCCCCTTATGTAACTGACGAGAAAATTCATCAATTCGTTCAAGCAGCTTTTATTGAGGATATAGGTGAAGGAGATCACTCTACATTATCAAGCATACCGGAGCAATCTGACCAATCTGCCTATTTATTAATGAAGGAATCTGGTGTTGTTTCAGGACTCGAGTTAGCCCCTTATGTTTTTCATCAACTCGACCCTCAATTAGACATTAACACCTTGGTTAATGATGGAACATCTGTAGCTAAAGGAGATGTGATCATGAAGCTTAAGGGAAAAGTGAGGGCTATACTTACAGGGGAAAGGCTCTTTTTAAATATCATTCAACGAATGAGTGGTATTTCAACAAAGACAGCTCAACTCAACTCACTCATTAAAGGAACAAATGCAAAGCTCCTAGATACTAGGAAGACGACCCCAAACATGCGCATGTTTGAAAAATGGGCTGTAGCACTTGGTGGAGGAATAAATCATAGGTATGGACTCTATGACATGGTCATGCTTAAAGATAATCATATCGATTTTGCAGGTGGGATCTCAGCCGCTGTTGACGGTTCCAGAAAGTATATCGAAGAAAAAGGGTTGAACCTGAAAATTGAAGTTGAGGTCAGAAATTTAGATGAGGTTCGTCAAGCCTTGGATACGGGAAGGGTTGATAGAATCATGCTAGATAATATGTCTACAGAGGAAATGACGGAGGCTGTTCAATTGATAGCAGGTCGTTCAGAAACCGAAGCTTCCGGTGGTATTACCGAAAAGACCATTCGTTCAGTAGCTTTAACTGGAGTAGACTATATTTCCGTTGGAGCACTTACCCATTCTATTAAAAGTTTGGACATTAGTTTAAAAGCAGAATAACTTGCCAAAGAGTAAACGTAATTTTTTAGTTCTAATGATTGAAGCCATAATTTTGATCATTATGTTTGTGTTCCTATTCCGACACTGTGTTTAGAGGAACAAAAAAATGATAGTAAAAACTAAAAAATACGCTTTGAATAAAAAGGCCTATATGAAGGCTGGTCTCAAGAACGTATTCATAGACCAATGGTGGGTATTATTGATTGCTTTAGCCATTTCTGCAATGACATTTGTAATCCCATCGAATTGGTGGTGGATCGGATCATTGATTGCATTTACTCTGTATGTGCTTTTCTGGGTGATACAGTTTGCAGGTGTTTCTCAATTAGAACAAAGCAAGATGCTATTTGATAAACTATCTTATGAAATCGATAGCAGACAGATCCTGATTAAGTTGAATTCCAAACAAGGCATGCCAATGAAATGGGATCAGATTAAAAGAGCATGGGTAAGTAAAGGACAATTCGTTTTGGTAGTGAATAAAGCGCAATTGATGCTTTTCCCTCACAATGTTTTTAAAACTCAAAATGAGGTTAAATTCATTGAGACCATTCTCAAGAGAAAAGGACTTCTGAAATAATCTGTATTCAATTACATCAATAAAATTGTCATTGGCCTATAGAGTACTGCTCTGTAAAATTTGACCATAATATCTATCGCACTTATCGTTAAACTAGTAGAGTTTTTAGCTATTTAAAGGTGATTAAGAGATATGAAAGTGATCAAAGAAAGTATAGGTTTATTGCTCTTACTAATCATGATTGTAGGGTGCAGTAATGACAAAGAAATTGTCAATGGTAAACTGAATGTGCATCTTACTGATGCCCCATTTCCTACTGATGTTGTCAGTAAGGCAATGGTGACTATTACAAAGGTTGAGGCAAGAAGGAGTGGTGAAGTAGATGGAGATCCGTTTATGGTCTTATCTGATGAAGAGGTTGATATTGACCTATTAACTTTAAATAATGGTTTAACAGCTTCTTTAGCTGAAATAGATGTGCCCGCAGGGACATATGACCTAGTTAGACTTTATGTTACTGATGCCTTTATCGAATTAAATGACGGAGATTCTTATTCAGTTAAAGTACCGAGTGGAGTGCAAACTGGTATCAAAGTGTTTATTTCTCCAGGCATAGAGGTTGCTGGAGGGCTAACAGCAGATCTTTTGTTGGATTTCGATGTAAGTCAGTCTTTCGTTATTCAAGGTCCGAAGAATGATCCGAAAGGTTTTTTGTTCAAACCAACCATCAAAGCGGCTAATTTATCAATTGCAGGTAGTCTTGAGGGGACTGTCATAAATGAATTAGAACAACCAATTGAAGGAGCAGAGGTAGCCGTATTTGCAGCTGATACTTTAAATACCACAACATTTACTGGCCAGAATGGAAATTATACTGTCTTAGGCCTTATGCCTGGAAGTTACAGCGTTGTATACAGTTCTCAAGACTTAATACCTTGGACTGCAGACCTAGTTGAAATAGTGGTCGCCAATAAAACAATTGTGGATGTGACTTTACAATAAGTTTTTACTCATATCTTCACAAAATAAAGGCTCCTTTATGGAGCTTTTTTTATTGATTAGATATGGGTTCTCGCTATTATACTGAAGGGTTGATTGCCGTTTTCATATTCGGTATTACTCCACTTTTTATCAAAGAAGTATCAGCGAACGCTGTCACTATTGGCTTGGTCAGACTCACAATAGGTGCTCTTTTTCTCTATTTTATTGCCAAACCATCTAAGCTTAAGAAACTAACTCGTAAAGAGTGGATCGCTTTATTATGGATTGGGCTTCTATTTGGTGCTCATTGGATCACATATTTTATCAGTGTCAAACTCGCTACACCTTCGATGGCTATTTTAAGTGTTTCATCTTTTGGTCTGCATATGATCTATCTGAATTGGTTTATTAAAGGAGTTAAACCTAAAGCAATAGACCTTTTTTCAGTCCTTCTGGCCTTAGGTGGTGTTTTCTTAATTCTACCAGATTTTGACCTATCAAATAATATAACTTCTGGGATTTTGATAGGCTTGACAAGTGCCTTCTTTTTTGCTATCCTTCCTTTTGTTCAACAAAGGAATCAGCAGATTGATTCTATGTCTAGAGCTTTCGGGCAATACTTTTTTGGACTGATCTTCTTTTTGTTTTTTGCGACTGAGTCAAGTTGGAGCCTTCCACAAATAGACTGGGTCTATCTTGGGATACTTGGTTTGATATGCACAGTAGGCGCTCACACTTTGTGGTTAAGGTCTTCTACTATGTTACCTACCACAACTACAAGTTTGATCTTCTATTTGGGAACGCCAATTGCTATGTTCACCAGTTATCTTTTCCTTGATGAAGAGATGGGTTTAGAGAAAATTGTAGGAGCAGCGTTAATTGTTTCTGCTAATGTCTTGGGCGTACTGCTGAAAAGAAAACCCAATAAGCCTTTGCCAAAAAAGTGAGAAAATTGATATGTGGGAAATTATAGACCGAACATATGCTTGTTCAGCATTTTGAGAGCATTCTCCTTGTTACTTGAATCGGTTAGTAAAGAGATGTTATGTCTGCTACCACCATATGAGATCATACGAATTGGAGTGTCTTCTAGTGCATCAAAGATCTTGGTGACGATCCCTTTCTGTTCTGCAACAAAATTACCAACAATACACACAATGGTCTGATTTTGATCTACTTCTACCTGACCAAAAAGGCTCAATTCTTCTCTAATTTTCTCTAAATGTTCATCTTCATCAATAGTGACAGAAACAGCCACCTCAGAGGTGGTAATCATATCTATTGGAGTTTTATACTT
>CBFIDS010000124.1:0-6264 GCA_965661435.1 Roseivirga sp. | reverse complement strand
TAATGATTATGTCTGTAAATCAATCAGCCATAATTGATTTCAAAACTGCTAAAGACTTGATTTCTTTTAAGGCATCCGTATGTACCTGATAAAATTTAAGAATGTGTTCAAGGACTTCTCTACGGAAGGTGTTACTCATCTCAATCTCGACACCCAAGTTTTTATTCATTAAGGTATCAAGAATATCAAGTTCCTTATTGATCAGCGCAAATCTAAATCCTGCTTCCTCCAACTGATACATCATGTCTTTAGCATCCTTTGGGCCGAAGCCCATGAAAAGGGTTGCTTTCAAAAGTACTTGTAAATGAAAGTTATTGATCCTCACATTTTGGTGATCAAAAAAAGTAAGTGACTGTTCAAGGAAATGATATAATCCCTTATTTTCTGACTCGCCTCTTAGAACTTTTCCAAGTACTTCCATGAGGAAAATTCCAATGGCTCTTTTAGAAGGATCGAAAGGTATAGACTGATAGCTCGTTAGGAATTTAGCTTCTGATATCCGCTGAATATCTTTTTCAGGCTTCAGATAAATTACCATTTCTAAAATAGATAGTGGTTGATAAAGAGCTGATTTGCCTTTGGAGTTTTTACTTCTTACTCCATTTACAATGAAAGATTGCATACCGAATCTCTCTGTAAAGATTCTGACAATTATTGAAGTTTCGCTGTACTTTATAGATCCGAGTACAACGCCTTTGGTGTGCTGCAGCATTAGATCACAATAATTTTAGTGATATACGTTTCTAAGCCATCTTCGCTTGCGCTAAAAACTAGATAAACTCCACTTGAAACCCTCGCATTATTTAAATCTCTGATGTTCCAAATGGCAGTGCTTCCATTGGCCTTTAACTTTTTCACAAGTTTTCCTGAGGCATCCGTGATTCGTAACTGCGCATTGTTCACCAATCCTTCGATTACGATCTGACCTCGAAAACTTGGAGCTACAGGATTAGGATAGACTTTTATATTTTCATGACTATCTGTGCCCAAAGTAGCATCACTTCTAAACGAGATAACTCCTTTATCTGTTGAAATGAATAATTCACCAGTCTCAGGAGCTATCTCCATTGAGATTATTCTATTGGAAGGCAGTGGGGAATTACCAATAGTAAAATGAAAGATCAATTCTTCACCAGTTTCGGAAAAAAGCCAAAGGCCATTATTTCTAGTACCGAACCATTTTCTATTAGCAGGATCTACTACTATGTCAGTTATAAATTCATTTCTGAGTAAAAGCCGGTTTTGGTAGATAGGAATAGAGGCGGTAAGTGCTCCTCCATTCAGAATGTTAAAAGGGTTGGTGAAGAAAGCGATCCCCTGAGAAGTTCCTACCCACACAAACTGATCCTGATCGACCTCAATATCGGTTACTTCGTTGCTCGGTAAACCTCCTTGACCACCGTTTCGGTTCAAATAGCGTTCTCTCTGAGAGCCTTCATTATAGACTAAAATACCGCCACCTTCATTAGGATCAATGGTTAACCATTTATCATTATTGGGCCCTATTAAAATATCTGTAATAAAGGTTGCTGATGGATGATCAGGAGATACGTTGGTCCAAGTATCTGAGTTAAGTTCATAAGTGAATAAACTTTCTGAAGAATCGTAGAAAGTCGACCAGATAATGCCATTCTCATCTGCTTCAAGACTGCTTAGACCAAAGCCATTATTGTGAAATATGGGTCCATCGATGTTTTCAAGTATCTTTTCAATGTTCCCATTCTCATCAATGGAAAAGAGTCCTCGATCGAATGAGGAAACGTAAGTTCTGTTAGAAATCGCAACTAGATCAGTGAGCTGTGTAATAGGGCTACCCATTTGACTCAACTCTATATTCGACCATTCTCGGGTTGCTGTGTTGAACGTAGAATAATGACTTTCTAGATTCAAATTGAATATGTCACTCGGTAGTATCCAAAATTTTTCACCATCAAACTTCAGCTGGTAATTTTGATCAATTTTTGGTCCTGGAATTATAAATGGCTCGGTTGTATTGGTGCTTTTGTTGAATAGTAAAACTCCCTGTGATGTAGATGCGATCCATGCCTCCATTGCTCCCGAGGAGAGTGTATTGTTAATTCGGGAAGAATTATTTTCAGTCTCAAAGATCATTTCACTTCCTAAGTTCGTAAGGTCAAATATTCTGGTCTCTGTCGATACTCTTAATCTAGATGGGTCTCCTTCCAAAGTGACAATATTGGCTTGAAAGTTTTGGTCGAACTCCCATACTGCTCCGTTTTTAACAAAAAGATCTTGTTGACTGGAAGCATGCAGCCCTAAACTAGAGGCTTCAATCTCTTCAAACGCTATACCCCTCAACGCTCTCGACCAATTGTTGAAGTCCTGCCGGTTAATAGCTGGCGAAAGACTAGCGGAAAGAATACCATCATCTGTTGCAGCGTAGATACTGTCATTGGCAAAGGCAAGATCATTGATGGCCAATGGGTCACCATTCTCCCCGAGGTTTTGATAAGCCTCAAGTATATTTTCATTGACTAAGTCGTATACCACTACACCGAGGTCTCCTGACAGGTAAAGTAGGTTTGCATATTCTATGATGGATTTGAACTCTTTAGAAAGTGTAGTTTCAAAGTCTTTGACGGTTGTTATGTTTTTGATCTCATCTTCAGTGACAAAGTCAATATTTCCATTCTTGTAGCCAACAACGAGGGTTTTTCCATCGGAGAGTACGCTGATTGCACCAATACCCACGTCACTCAGCCCTGTGTTTTTATTGAACCGTTCTAGACTTCCTTCAAGCCTATCGATTCTAAACAGGGAATTTTCGGTAGCGGCATAGGTAAAATCTGTACCGACTGCAATGTCTTTAACATTTTGATAACTGAAGTGGGTTTGCCAACCAAAGACGGGAATATTTTCTTGGGCAAGGAGTGGAGTCGTAGCTGCTAACGTCCAAATGATCAAGAAGCTGAGAAGCTTATTTCTTAGCATCGGTCTTTCTATGCTTCTCTCTTTTTCCTTCATTAAAATATTTTCGGTTTCTAGCTTGGTAAATATCAGTCTCTCCTAATTCTACAGTCTTTTGACTATCTGTAAGCTTATAGGTGAAAGAGGCCAAGGAACCACTAACGGCACAAATTGCATGCAATTTGGTTATAAATTCAGCGATCGCCAATAGATAGGGCATTGGACCAAAAGGCTCACCGTTTGCATCCATGTCTAAACCTGCAACGATTACTCTCTTTCCTGAGTTCGCCAATTTTCTACAGACATCTACGATCTCCTGATCAAAGAATTGAGCTTCATCTATTCCTATAACGTCACTTTCTCCTGATAATAGAATAATGTCAGAAGCATACTGCACTGGTGTAGATTTTACAACCGTCTTATTATGAGACACCACATTCTCTTTATCATAACGAGTATCTACCACAGGCTTGAATATCTCCACTTTTTGTTTGGCAATGGTGACTCGTCTTATTCTTCGTATCAATTCTTCTGTCTTACCAGAAAACATACATCCGCAGATCACTTCGATACTCCCTGTGTTATGCTCATCAGATATATTAGTCTGTGGTTCAACAAACATTTTAGCCAGTATAGGTTATATGTGGAAACTTATTTTTTTCAGCAACACTGATCTCAATGTCATCATTCAGTTCGTTTTGGCAAGCCAAACGTTCATTATCATTCAATCTACCCAATTCTTGGAATTTTTGTTCAATCGGTTTTAAAGGACCAAATTGCTCAATTCCTTCATGAACGATCATCTTACAAGAAGTACACTTACCTTTGGCGCCACAAGCAAACATCCAATCTACTTGGTGTTCGTGTATAATCTTTAAGATTGAATCGTTAGTCTTAGGAACATCGATCAGTTTATTATTCAGATTTCGAATCAGGATTTTAGGCATAATCATTAATTTAACTCAGGAAAACTACAATACATGCTATATCTATTGAAAGAGTCAGAAGTATCAAGCGTTAGTCAGAAAATTGGACAATCGATTTGTGACAAAACCTTTCAAAATTATACAAAAATTGATGGTGAGCAGCTTATTTCTCTCACCAATTCAAGACAGGTAAATTCCTTTATAATCAGATCACTTTTTAATCAATGGAGGAAAGAAATAGAAAAGCTTGAAAGCCCTTATTTCGATTTTAAACATGAAAAGGTGCAGGAAGCTTTGAAGGGTTTCATGAATGTGTTATCGAATCATATTAGTATAGATAGACCTCATCTCGAGCCTATTTTGGATCAGGCTATAGCGGATTCCATTAGAATTGCATTCTTACCTCATAGCTATTTGGAAAGTGTGCTGGACAGGATTCAGAAGCCTCAGGATTTTAAGCTTCAGATCAAGTATATCAAGACAAATAGAGATGTATTTAAAAATCTAGTTGAAAAGATTGGAGACTTTGACACTAGGCCATCTATACTTCAAACATTTGAGCAGTATTCGGAAGCTGATTTTGAGTTGGTCGATGCTGAAGAGTTTTGCCGAAAACTTGGAGCAGAAGAATTATTAGAAACACTCTTTGAGAAGAAGGATGCGATAGTTGAAACTAAAGTCGAAGCAGTGAAACACCCTGAACCATTAGCGGATCCCTCTATTGAGCAAGTACTAGTTAAGGACGGAAAATCATTTTCTACACTCAATGATAAATTTGAAACGGGTGCAAAAGGTCAAACCTTGGCCGAGAAACTTCAAAAAAAGGTGAATAAGTCCATTGAGGCAAGTCTGACCTTGAATGAGAAATTTATGTTTCAGAATAATTTATTCAATGGAGAAAATGCGAAGATGAGGGAAGCTTTTGCAATGATTGATCTAGCCGATGACCTTCAAGATGCCTTGAATCGGGCAAATCAATTCAACAATGACTGGGACATGGATAGCGAGGAAGTAGAGGCTTTTATGAATGTACTTGAGAGAAAGTTTTCCTAATACCTAGAGAGCACCTCAGTTCTGTGCATGTCTATCTTCAATAGCACAAATAGCATGATAGTAAATGACCAGAGCGAAGAGCCTCCATAACTAAAGAAGGGTAGGGGAATTCCTACTACTGGAAAAAGTCCTATTGTCATTGCAATGTTGATGGTAAAGTGGAAGAAAATAATTGCCGCTACCGAATAGCCATAAAATCTAGCAAATTTTGACTTTTGCCTTTCAGCAATGAATGTTAATCTTAGAAGCAAGGCAACAAAAAGTGCGATCAGTACAGCACTTCCAAGCCACCCATGTTCTTCAGCCAGAGTTGTAAAAATAAAGTCAGTACTTTGTTCAGGGACATATCCGAATTTAGTTTGTGTTCCTTCTAAGAATCCTTTTCCTGAAAAGCCACCTGAGCCAATGGCAATTTTAGACTGTTCTAAGTTCCAACCTTCTGCCTGTGGGTCCACTAATTCTGGTCTAAAAATGGCTTCAATTCTCTTCCTCTGATATTCGGCCAGCACATCGTTTAAAAGAAAATCTGTGGCCAGTACAAATCCCGAAATCCCTATTGCCACTAAGATTGTGGGAACCCACTTTTTTGGCTTTTTTATTTGAAATAGTATGCCTAGTAAAGTCAGCGCTCCGATACCGATGAAAATGGAGTTTTGAGGTACTAAGAGCGCCAGTATAAATAAAGCGGCTAATGTAATTGCCAAGATCAAATAGATCGCAGGAAACCCTTCTCTGTATAGAGGAATCAGTAGTGCTGTGAATACCATTAAGGAACCTAAGTCATTCTGCAATTGAATAAGAACCATAGGTAGTAGTAAAATGAAAAGAGCTTTCAATTGTGAAGAGAAATCGGTCAGCTTAACGTTGTTTAGAGAAACGTATTTGGCTAAGAATAAAGCCGCTGCCATTTTGGTGAATTCAGCGGGTTGTAATCTGAATGAACCGATCTCGAACCACGACTTTGCACCATTTACTTCTTTCCCAAATAGTAGAACACCAATGAGCAGGGCGATCATTACTCCGTAGTAGATCGGAGCAAAGGATTCATAGATCCTAAAATCTAAAAGTAGAATCGTAATGATTAAGACTCCACAAGTACCAATAAAGAGAAGTTGTTTTCCTGAATTCAGGCTTAGATCAAAAATGCTTTGGTCTTGTACCGGATCATAAACAGAGGCGTAAATATTGAACCAGCCAAGAGCTACCAAAATGAGGTATAAAAATACGACTAGCCAGTCGAGGTCACCAAAAAGTCCACCTTGTCTTCTCAATTGATAGTTTTCTCTAAGCCTTCGAGATATAGTTTTTTAAGAACATACTCTTCTCTGTTCCACCAAGTTTTATTGATACTTCCTCT
>CBFIDS010000123.1:0-67600 GCA_965661435.1 Roseivirga sp. | reverse complement strand
AGAAAGACACTAAAGCCAATAACATCCTGATCCTCTTTCTATTGCTAGTAGGCCTCGCGGCACTTGTGACACGAATCTTCAGTTATTTCCAAGACTGGAATGAGGTGTTTTATGAATTGAATATAAACATCATTTATGCGGTAGTTGGCCTTTCTCTTCTTTTCAATCCATGGCTCAACACTAAATATCCAGCGCGCTATTGGTTGATAAGACTTTGTGGTTTGTCAGTATTCATTCTCACTTTTTACAGACAGGTAACGGCTCTGACCATCTTGATGATCATTTGCATCATTTTACCATTTGTAATCAGAAGTATTGAAAAAGGATTTTTGGGTAGAATGAGAAAAAAATTCTTAGCCAAAAATTAAGCTTTCCCTCTCTTCTCTAAAATCTTTTCTAAGCCCTTAATTTCCACTACCTTTGCGGGCTTAAATTCAAGGTCTATGATCTCAGTACAAAACGTCTCTCTTGCTTTTGGAAAAAGGGTATTGTTTGATGAAGTCAACATTAAATTCAGTGGCAATAACTGCTACGGTGTAATTGGTGCCAATGGTGCCGGTAAATCAACCTTCCTTAAGATCTTATCTGGAGATGTTGACGCCAATTCTGGAACAGTCACATTGGAGCCTGGTAAGAGAATGGCTGTACTTAAGCAGGACCATTACGAATTTGATGAGACCTCTGTTTTAGATACAGTAATGATGGGGCATACCGAGCTTTGGGCCATCATGAAAGAGAAAGATGAGATTTACATGAAGCCTGATTTCTCTGAGGAAGATGGTATAAAAGCCTCAGAACTCGAAGGAAAGTTCGCAGAGATGGATGGCTGGAATGCAGAATCAGATGCTGCAGCCCTACTCAGTGGTCTTGGCATTACTGAGGACCTCCACTATAGTTTGATGAAAGACTTGAACGGTAGCCAAAAAGTAAGAGTCCTCTTAGCGCAAGCTTTGTTTGGGAATCCTGATGTACTTATTCTCGATGAGCCTACCAACGATCTTGATCTTCAAACGATCGGATGGTTAGAAGACTTCTTGTTAGATTTTAAAAATACGGTGATTGTTGTATCTCACGATAGACACTTTTTAGATACAATTTGTACCAATATTGTCGACATAGACTTTAGTCAAGTCAAATTATATACTGGAAACTATAGCTTCTGGTATGAGTCAAGTCAGTTGGCATTATCACAAAGATCTTCAGCTAATAAGAAAGCCGAAGAAAAGAAGAAGGAGCTTCAGGAATTCATTTCGCGATTCTCAGCTAATGCTTCAAAATCGAAGCAGGCAACTAGTAGAAGGAAACTTCTTGATAAGATCAATGTAGATGATATTCAACCATCGACAAGAAGATATCCTGCCATCATCTTCCAACAAGAAAGAACAGCAGGAGATCAGATATTAGAGATCAAGAACATGAGTAAGATGAATGATGAAAAGACATTATTCTCAGGACTTGATCTTTTCGTAAACAGAGGAGATAAAATCGCTGTCTTGAGTAAAGATAGTAGTGCGACCACCTCATTCTTTAAAATATTAATGGGTGAAGATCAAGCTGACACCGGAGAATTCAAATTCGGCCAGACCATTACTACAGCTTACCTGCCTAATGACAATTCAGAGTATTTCGATACTAAGGATAACCTTGTCGATTGGCTACGCCAGTTCGCTACTGGAGAAAAGGATGAAGTTTTCATTCGTGGTTTCTTAGGCAAAATGCTCTTTTCTGGAGAAGAGGTATTTAAGAGCGCTGATGTACTTTCTGGGGGAGAAAAAGTGAGATGTATGATCTCTAAAATGATGTTAGCCCAAGGAAATCTTTTGATCATAGACGAGCCAACCAATCACTTAGATCTTGAATCAATTCAAGCTTTTAACAACGCCCTTAAAGACTTTAAAGGCACGGTGCTTTTCACTTCTCATGATCACCAGTTCACTCATACTGTAGCCAATAGGATTTTAGAGATCGGCCCAAAAGGTGTTTTAGATAAACTAAGCACCTACGATGACTACATTGCTAATGAAGAGTGGATGTCTCAAAGAGAAGCTATCTATTAATATATGGCTAAAGATATTAAGTAAGGCCTCAAGTAAATTGAAGCCTTACTTAATAGAAGTTCTATTCTGTTCTCAGCGTCTCTGCCGGATTCATTCTTCTAACCTTCCTCACCTGAAGGTTTAGCGTGAACAAGGCCACCGCCAAAAGTATAGATACCGCAACAGATAATGGCCCCACTCCTATTCTTGGAGCATAAGCATAGATATCATTGATCAACATATCTACTAGTAGCACGGCAATTGGGCAGCCTATTAAAATGGCTAGAATTAAAACATACTGAAACTTTCTTACTACTGTTTTTGACAGACTTAAGGCAGAAGCACCTAGTACTTTTCTAATTCCAAAATCCTTGATATGGTTAGTTACATTAATGTTTACAAGGCCGTAAAGCCCCATAGCTGCTAATAATATAGCGACAGTTGCAGTAAATAACATGATATTCCTTATACCACGCATCTCCTCATAGAAGCTTTCAAATGACATTTCCTGAATACCTACATAAACAGTTCTCTCATCAACCAATTCCTGCAAAGAAGCTCGAATTTCCTCTCTTTGCTCAAAAATATCTCCCTCAGTCATTTCGATCATATAGGCTTTATATTCTTCTGAAGGTATCGCTTTCATTGCAGCTCCACGAATCACTTGGCTCGGATCCCAGTAGTGATAGTCTTCAACCACGCCAATAATGTTGTAGTCAGTCGTGTCTTGTCTGATATAAGTTCCATCCGGATCAAATTCGATTTGTAATCGATCTAGAAATGACTCATTAACGATCAGACTATTTTCTAAATCACTTTCCAACTCTGGATCAAAAAGTCTCCCAGAAACGAGCTTCAAACCTAAAACCTGAGGGTAATTTCTACCAACTCCAAATAATTCCGCATAGGTTTTAACTTCCCCATTTTGAAATTGTACCCCATTCAAAAACTGACCAATATTTTCACTGGTCCCAGCAAATTGAACTATTTTAGGATTTGACTCCAAAACGTCACGATATACATCTCTATATTCATCTCCAGGAATACTCGTTACCAATTTATTATATTGATCATACCCCCATTCTAAAGATTCGTTATATCTATTAGTATAGACAAACATCACAGCAGCAACTATAGTCACCATTGCTAAGATCATCTGAAAAGTGAGGAAAATATTACTCAATAACCTATTTCCTGACCTTTGTGTAGACTTTCTTAGAATAGAAATGGGCTTGTATGCAGAGGCCACTAATGCTGGGTAAAGTCCTGATGCGATGGTTATAAATATTAATAGGCTAAGTAAGAATAAGACGAAATTTGAATGGGAAAATATATCTAGTTTAAAATCTCCACCTGCAATTTCATTGAATCCTGGGAGGAAAAGAGAATGGGCTAAAAGAACCCCAAGAAACATGGACAATGAACAGAGTAGGAAGTTTTCAATGATGAATTGAGAGATCAACTGTTTTCTCTTGCTACCAATTACTTTTCTTATCCCTATTTCTTTTAGCCTTTTCATCACCATTGCCAATGAGATATTGACATAATTAAGCGTTGAAAGTAACAGCATGAAAATAGCAATAGCTGACAAAGTAATTATTGGCGCCATACTTGGCGCAGACCCAACTCCATTCCCAATTTCATAAGAGTTCTTGGCCATAGTTGCCAAGGGTTCTAACTCAAAATAACTATAAGCCTTATCTTCATTATCCTTATTGAAAATTGGCAAAAGTTCATCCATTGAATTGAGCATTACAGAAGGCTCAATACCATCTTGACGCTGGATGAAAAAATTAGTGATCCAACTTTCTCTTTCGCTCAAATATTGCTCAAGGTGATCGTAATTGACCAATATATGATACTGAAGACTAGAATTACTTGGCCTGTCTTTGTAGATAGCGCCTACGTTAAACACCTTCCATTCTTCACCAATCTTCAACTCCACTTTTTTATCCAAACCTGACTGATCCCCAAAAAGCCTATTTGACGTACTTTCATCAATGATTATATTATCCGTAGTATTGATAGATTTTGGATTTCCCGCTAGGAGTTCGAAGGTGAACATCTCCAGATAATCGGGGTCTGCAAAAATGGCCGACCCATAGTTGACCGTTTCATCTACTCTGGTTTCAATTTGCAAATAATTATATCGGGTTGAAGCTTTAATGCCTGGTACTGAATTAAGTATTTCTCTACTTAATTGATTATCAGTCCCCCCATTTCGACCATTATTGGATTCTAGTTCTTCCCAATGAGTCACCAGGAAAATATCATCTCTTTTCTCGTGAAAATCATCTTTCACATAGTTGTATTCCACAAACTTGAAAACAACGATTGAACAGCCTATAGCTAAAGAAAGACCAATGATATTGATCGCACTTGGCATACGCTGCTTCCAAAGGTTTCGAAGCCCTACTTTGAAATAATTTCTAAAGATTCCCATGTTGTTGAACTTTTGAGTTTTGTTTGACCTTTTAATATTTGACCACCTGAACAGGCGAATAACATCCCAAATAAATGACCACCTGGCCTTCTTATCACCCTTCTCCTCTAGTCTCCAATAGTACAATTCATGCACATCGCCTTGGATCTGTTCTAGAAGTTTAGGGTTGCAATAGAAAGCTAAAAGCCAATCAGCCCATTTAGGAGGGCTATGTTTGTTTGATTTACTCATGAAGAAAATGAGTAAGACATTCCAACTGGAAGCTGACCATAAAGTCCATCTCGTTGAGACTTTACACTATCCAGTATTGCTTTACCAGCAGCTGTTAATTGGTAGAAACGCTTACGCCTCCCCCCTCTTTCTTGAGATGCTCCACCCATATGAGAATTCAACCAACCCTTTTCTTCCAGTCTGTTAAGCACTGCGTGAATGGCACTGATATTTAATTCTCTCCCCGTTTGGTCTTTCATTTCTTTGAGAACAGCCACCGCATAGGCATCATCTTTCAAGATACCTACCAAAAGAAGGACAAGTTCTTCCAACTCCCCTATGTAGTTTCCTTTTCCTTTCATGATTTATTATCTACAAACATAGAACAAATATATTACCTCTATTCTTGTAGAACAAATCATTTTCGAATTTTTCCATTTCTTCACCTAAAAGAAATGTCATCACCAAGGTCTCAACACAGAGAATCATTATATTCCTTCATAAATCATCCAATTTATGAAAATCACATTCTCCCTAAACGATGAAGAAGTAACCGTAGAAAGTGACGGCAACACTCCTTTATTGTGGGTTATCAGAGATCAGTTAGGTTATAAAGGAACAAAGTTTGGTTGTGGTAAGGGGGCATGCGGAGCCTGCACTGTCAACATCGATGGCATGGCCATTAGATCCTGTTCTTACCCTGTTGTAGCCGCTGCTGACAAAAAAGTGATTACCATTGAGGGCTTACCAGAAGATCATCCGGTCAAAAAAGCTTGGATAGAAGAAATTGTTCCCCAATGCGGCTATTGCCAACCAGGATTTATGATGGCTACTAATGCGCTGATCAATAGTAAGCCTAACCTTACAGATGAAGATATTGACAATAACATTACCAATATTTGTCGTTGCGCTACCTATTATCGCATGAGAAAGGCGATTCATAAGGCTGCGGAATTGAATAATCAAAACGCTTAGATCATGAGAAAAGAAAAGAAAAAAGGGTGGTCTAGGCGAAAGTTCTTAGTGAGGTCTTCAGTAGGTCTTGGTGTTGTTATCGGTACTGGATATTTCACCCGAAATATTTGGCAGCGATATATTGCTGAAATGGCCAACACACTTGATACACCTTATCAAGGAACTTCAAGTGACCCAAGCATCTGGTTTGAAATCACTGAAAAAAATGAAGTGATTCTTCATTCCACTAAAGTAGAAATGGGCCAAGGGGCTCATACAGGATTAGCCCAAATTGCTGCAGAAGAATTAGGCGCTACCATGGAACAAATGCAAGTAAAGCATGCTGAGTCCATGTCAGGCAACGTAGATAATTTCGCCACAGGAGGCAGCACTTCAATAGCAAGCCTATGGATTCCTTTGCGCGAAATTGCTGCATCCATGCGCGAAATGATTCGTAATGAAGCATCGAAGGTCATGAATACCACTACTGATAAAATTGAAATCTCAGAAGGAAAGGTGAGCGCTGGTAATAAATCTATTTCATTTGGAGAATTGGTACAACAAGTCGCCGAGTGGGAAGAAGTAGACACACCAGAATTAAAGGCGGTTGATAGAGCTAAGTATATTGGCAAACCTATTCCTAGGTTAGATTTAAAGTCAAAAGTGACTGGTGAGCCAATTTATGGTTTAGATGCAGAAATGCCCAACATGCTTTACGGTGCCGTGCTCAGGCCTCATTTAGTAGATAGCGAATTGGTTTCCATTGATATCACCAAGGCTGAAAAAATGCCAGGAGTTGTGAAAATCATTCAAGAAGACGACTTTGTTGGGGTGATTGCTAATTCCTATTACGAGGCAGAACAGGCTAAGGAAGCGATTCAAAGCGAATGGAAGACAAATAATAATTGGAATTATGAAGATATAACCGAGATGATTCAAGTGGGTAAAGGACACCCACAAACTATTCAAAAATCAGGAAACCCTGAAGGCTCTCTAAAAGAAGGCGGAAATTTGATTAGGGCTGAATACAAAAGCCCGATGGGAGCCCACGCCCAATTAGAACCCAATGGTTCTGTTGCTTTTGTAGAAGAGGATAAGGCAACTGTAATTATGTCTACCCAAGTAGTAGAAATTACTCGCAAGGAGGTTGCAAAGAGACTAGGCCTGAACAAAGACCAAGTAAACATAAAACCTACTTTCTTAGGTGGTGGTTTCGGGCGAAGACTGCATACACCCAATGCTGTTGAAGCTGCCGTCATGTCAAAAGCAGTCGGCAAACCAGTGAAGAGTTTCTTCAATCGAAAAGAAGAATTCCAAAACGATACATTCAGACCCCCTGCGCACAACTTTCTTAAAGCCAAATTGGATGAGAATGGAATGATAGCGGCCATGGAACACAATATCTCAAGTGGAGACGTCTCCTATGGTTCTCCCCTTCTACCTGCTATCGTTAATAATTTGATTGGCTCGGATGTTGGCGCTTGGCGCGGGGGAATGATTCAATATTCAAGCATTCCTAATTATCAAGCAATTTCATGGCGAGTAAAACTGCCTTTTGCAACTAGTTGGTGGAGAAGTTTAGGCTTATTAGCTAACACTTTTGCCATAGAGAGCTTCATGGATGAGTTGGCAGAAAAGGCAGGAAAAGATCCAATTGAGTATCGTTTAGCTCAGATCGATGATTCTGAACGAGGTACTCGACTTAAAAAAGTCATTGCAGCGGCAAGGGATAATTCATCTTGGGGTGAAAAACTAACAGAAGGAAGGGCACTTGGCTTCGCTTGTTCTACAGATGTCAATGTGCCGTGTGCACAGGTTGTTGAGGTTTCTATTGAAAACTCCGAGATCAAAGTTCACAAGGTCACTTGTGCTTTAGACCCTGGATTGGTCATCAACCCAGATCAGGTAAAGGCACAATGTGAAGGTTCCATCATTATGGGAATGAGTGCTTCAATGTTCGAGGAAATGACGCTCAAGGACAACGAACTTCAACCTATTATTTATGGACCATATAAAATGGCTACCATGAGGCATGCTCCAAAGGAAATCAATGTCATCCTGTTGGAGAATGATGATAAACCAGGTGGTGTTGGTGAACCTCCACTTGGCCCTATAGGTGCTGCTATCGCCAATGCAACTTATCAATTGACGGGAAAACGCCTAAGAACAATGCCTTTGACTTTAGAAGCATGATAAAACAATTCGGAGGTAAGCTCACAAAAGAGCTTTAGAGAGATATCAAAAATCTCCACAATGGAGGGAAGGTAAGTTTCAAAATGCAGAAATGACCAATATGGATATTGGGCTCAAGAACATGCCGAAGCTTTTATACAAACAGTTTTTTAAGACAAAAGGTCGAGCTCCTCAAAAACCAATTATTGATAGATCCAATGCTTGGTCCGGATGCAGCACCTATAGCTCCATTCAAATCTAAAAGATTCACGGAAAATACTTTAGCGCTAATCCATGATCTACCCGAAATTGATCTACTATTACTCTCCCATGATCATTATGATCATTTGGACTTAGCAAGCATGAAGAAGCTTATTCCTAAAACCAAGGAATACTTTGTTGCGTTTGGATGCGGACGTCATCTTGAAAGTTGGGGTGTAGACTCCTCCATTATCAAAGAATTTGATTGGTGGGATCATTCAAGCTTTGAAGGAATTGAAATCACTTTCACCCCATCAAGGCATTTTTCTGGAAGGGGATTGCAAGATAGAGCCAAGTCTCTCTGGGGCGGTTGGGCCTTTAAAACTCATAAAGAAAACATTTACTTCAGTGGAGATGGTGGATACGGCAACCACTTTAAAGAGGTAGGTGAAAGGCTTGGCCCTTTTGATTTTGGTTTTATGGAAAGTGGTCAATACAACAAACTTTGGCACTTAATTCATCTGTATCCGGAAGAAGCAATTCAAGCTGCCATTGACGCCAGAGTCAAGAAGGTAAAGCCTGTTCACTGGGCTGGCTTTGCATTAGCCCAGCATACCTGGACAGATCCAATAGAGAGATTTATTGAAGCTGCAGACAAGGCAGATATTGATCATATTTCACCCTCACCTGGAGAAATATTCCAATGCGATTCTCATATCTCTGAAAAGTGGTGGCAGAAGTATTGCTAGACACAATTTATTAAAAATCAACTACTTAAAGATTCCGCTCAACAAAACCATGTTTCAAGAGATTCGTAAAAACACTAAATTAGAGTCATTATGAAAAACAGGCCCACAATACTCATTCTTACTTTATTTCTGATCTCGACTTTCAGTTTTGCACAAAACAAATTAGTAACTGGAAAAGTCTACGCCTTTAAAAACACTCCAGTCATGAATATCTCCGTAAAGGCGAAAAAATCGAAGCAAACTGTTACCACTGATGAAAACGGAAATTTCACTATTGAAACCAAAGGCAAAGACAAGTTGGTTTTCGAAGGCGAAGGTTTTCAGAAGGAAGTGAAAAAAGTCGTTGCAGGCCAGCGCATGGATGTTAAACTACTTTTCTTGGAGGGCACTCGTAATGAAGAGATTGCTGTACTCTCAGGACACTTAACTGAAGAGTCATTAATGTATTCTAAATCGAACTTTTTAGAATACAACAATGACCATTATAGATATCCTGATGTTTGGACCCTCTTGAAAGGAAAATTTCCAGGAGTAAAAGTACTCACTGAACTAGGAGAGAAAAGAGTAGTAATCAGAGACATTAATTATTACAGCACTGCTGGTGAGAATACAGCACTGTACTTAGTAGATGGTGTTATCTGGCAGGACATTGGAATCTTAACTCCACAAGAAGTGAAAACCATTAATGTAATGAAAGATGGTGCTCCATTAGGTTTCAGAGGAGCCAATGGAGTTGTTGTGATAACAACAGTAGACGAATACGGAAAAGTAGACTTTGAAAAGGTAAGGGATAACAACTAGTTTTCTCTCATGCTTTAAAGAAAAAAAGCCCTTCAGATGCAGGGCTTTTTTTCTTTATCACTCAAGTTCTTTCTTAAAGCAAGAAAGAATCTGCAATTATAAAGCAGACCCTTTCTTAGTTTATGAAGATACTCCTATCTCCTACGTATCTGCTGATAAGGAAATACAACAGCAGATTCATTACCATCTTTCCCAACAGCTGCAACACCGAAATAGTAATTATCAATTACAATACCTTCTAGGGTATGCTCATTGGTTCCTGATACATAAACGAAGTTATCCCAAGTTGGTGAGGTAGTTAATCTCCAATAGATCTTATAGCCTGCAATATCTGAATCATCAGAAGCCTCCCATTGAAGCGTAGTGCTTGGTCGAACTGCACCGCCAATTCTAACTTCGTTAGGTTGTGGAGGAGCAAATCCTAGTCCGGCTAGTGAGATCGCATTAACAGCAGTAAGCTTTTTAGCATAACCGAAATTCACTCCTTCTACAACATCACCATATTTGATTCCATTCTCTTCACGAATATTCTGATGTTGACGATTATAATTCTCATGAGCTTCCATGATTCTAACACCGGCATATCCAAGGTCATTGAATGGCCTATGGTGACCTCCACGTCCAAATCTATCTAATCGATAGATCATCATTGGATTCATTTCTGGCATATATGTTTTTACCTGGTTGTGTATATACCTTGCCAACTGACGAGAATTTCCATCTACTTCTCCACCTGTAAATCTACGAGCTCCTCTTTCTCTATCGGTCTCATTAGCGGGAGTTGGCTCAGAGAAAATTCGAAATGACCTATTGTCAATTACGCCATCAACACCTTCAATATTTCCGATCATATCATTATTCAATATGCCAAGAATATTCCATTCGTTTTCTTGAGCATAACGTGCCAATCCAGCTCCGCCAAATAAACCCTGCTCTTCACCAGAAAGACCTACAAAGGCAATAGAGTTTTTAAATTTGTATTTGCTTAGTACTCTAGCTGCTTCTATGGTACCTGCCATTCCTGAAGCATTATCGTTTGCGCCCGGAGCATCTATTTCGTAATTCATGGTGTTAGATGCTCTGGAATCGATATCTCCAGACATCATTACGTAGTTATTAGGATTATCCGTCCCTCTAAGCACCGCAACTACATTTACGATATAAGCATCCCTGGGAACACGCCTACTCATCTCTGTAGTCACTAGATCTTTTTGATAAAAAACCTCTAGGCAACCGCCACATTCTTCAGAGATTTTTTCAAACTCAGCTTTGATCCATCTTCGCGCAGCTCCAATACCTCTTGTTTCTGAAACTGTATCAGAAAAAGTATTTCTAGTACCGAATCCTGCCAAAGTTCTAATGTCTGCCTCTATCCTCTCCGCAGAAACATTATTGATGATCTCATACATTCTCGTGTCAATTTCAGGCGGTGCTTCTTGAGCACTCACACCAAAGCCAAGCATCATGATGAAACTTGTTGTTAGTATTAGTCTTTTCATAAAAAGTTGATTATCAATGACCTTAAAATAGCAAAGAACCAATGCTCAAAAAATCAAATAGTGATTAGTGGAAAAATCTTGAAAAAATTTCAGCCAAAGGATAAGGTTTTTCCGTATATGAGATGTATAAATAGTAAGACTCATCTAAGACAAAAGGAGATTATTCGAATAATACCATTTTTTTGGTACAATCATTGTCTTAAATAAAGCGAGTAATAACAATAAGGATGAAAACAAAAACAATTTTACTTACAACTGCAGCAGTTTTGGCAACCGGTCTTGGCATATATAGCATTGCGGGAAAAAAGATATCTATTCCAAAGAAAAAGGAGTCTAGTAAATAATTCCAGCAACGTTAAATACAGTTAAGTTTTGCAGCCTCGGTAATACCGAGGCTTTTTAGTTGGTAGATTTTGTATTTTTGAGTGTCGATTATGAAAAAAGTAGTCTTTGCATTGATATTAACCTTGTGTGCACTAAGCCTCAAGGCACAAGAGAGAGAGGATCCCAGACGATATATAGATTCCGCTGTTTATTATTTAGACCTTAACCAGTACTCTGAGGCAGATGGATTCTTTATGTCTGCATTAGATAGAATAGACGTTCTCTCAGCAGACTTCTGTTTCTATTTCGGTAAAAACTCATTCTATATGAATAAGTATTCGCAAAGTATAGATTGGCTGAATAAGTATTTAGAATTAAGAGGAAGTAGAGGTCAGTTTTCCCAAGAGACTATTGACCTTCTTGAAAAAGCAGAAGAAGCTTTTAGAAATAATAGAACTTCTGCGAAAAAGGCAGACATCAATTCAAAATTCTTCTACCTCAACACTATCAATTGCGATGAAAATGAATACATCACTTGTCCTGTTTGCCGCGGAGATGATCTAATCATCAAAGTAGATAGGCTTGGTGAGCGCCTTTACAAAACCTGCCCTTATTCTAATAACGGAGTTCTAACTTGTACAGAATTCAACTTATTAATTCAAGGTCGACTAAAGGCGAAAGACAAGTGATGCAACTCCCCTTGTTTCTAAGAGTCTTTCCCCTATAGGAAAGATCATGAAACGAACCAATTATCAACTAAAGGACTATTTCATAGAATTCTTTATTGTTCTACTAGGAATCACAATTGCTTTCTGGTTATCCAATCTTGGTGAAGAAAAGAAGGAAAGGCAATTAGAAGAGGTTTATCTAACAGACATTGCAAATGACTTAGACAAAGACATTGAGGATCTAACCTTTGCGATTTACCAGAATAATAAGAAGTATGATCAGCTAATTCAAGGGTATAAGTATTATCTAGAAGGTGGCCCAAAAGTATCAGCAGATTCATTGGTGTTTTATGCTCAACTAATTGGCAACTATTTCCATTTTCAGCCAAATAACTATACTTATATCTCTCTACAACAAAGTGGAGATTTTAAAATCATAAAAGACCCCGGTCTGAAAAAATCATTGATCGAGTTATACAAGCTATATGAGCTTATTAGTCTTGAACAAGCGAATGTAATGGACGCTCTTGATAGAAATTACTTTCCAGTGCTAATGGCGAAGTACGATATGATCACGGGAAAGGTATTTGATGAAAGTTATTTTGAATCACCTGATTTCAAAAACACTTTAGCTTTCAATCTGAATGAGATCAATACAATGCTCAAATTCTTTGGAGACGCCGTCAAACATATTGAAAGACTAAAATCAGATCATCTCAATTAGACAATTTTTGAGAGGACCAATTGAATTAATCGGTCTACTACCATTTCGGGGGCATCAGAAAATGACCCTTGCACTCTATTGGCAATCAATGCATTCAAGCTGATCATCTCATGCCCAAGTAATTCTGCCATCATATAATAAGCCGCTGTTTCCATTTCCAGATTTGTGAATCTACCGAAAGAGGTATTCATTTTAGCTAAGTCAGCGATCAGTGTCGGTCTACTGATCGGAAGCCTTATCTTCCTCCCTTGTGGAGCATAAAACCCAGGAGCTGTAATAGTGACACCATGATGCGTATCTTTCTCGAAAATACGAAGCATAGATTCAGAACCCTTCACAATATATGGCTTGAATGGAAGATCCATAAGCCGCTGAACCTTGCTTTCAATAACACCAAGATCATCTTGAACTTTGCGTTGATAGAAACTACTTAGGGTATCTAGACCAAGTGCGGCTTTAGAGGTTAAAATCGAATCGATCGGAATATCTGCCTGTATACAACCTGAGGTTCCGATTCTAATGACATTCAGTTTCTTAAGTTTTTTCTTGACCCTTCTGGTTTCAAAATCAATGTTGACTAAGGCATCAAGCTCTGTCATAAGCAACTCAACATTATCAGACCCCATTCCTGAGCTCATTACTGTTAGAAGCTTACCTCCTAATTCCCCCGTATGTGTAACTAACTCTCGGTTGTTTACTTGAAGAAGAACCTTATCGAAGTATTGACTGACCTTACCAACTCGATCAGGATCACCAACAACGATGATCGTATCAGCCACCATATCGGGCTTCAGATTGAGATGGTAGATCCTTCCTTCGGCATTAATGATCAACTCAGATTCAGCGATTCGTTGAGATCTCATCATTTAATTTCTACAGGATCTCTCTTTACTCCTTTTAATGGATTATAATTATTTGTGTTCTTTTGATAGTAGCCCGTTCCATCATAAGGCCTACGCTTCGGGTTATTTCTGCACTCGTCAGAACAACACCCATCCATCAGCCATCCTGCCTCTTCTGACATTGGAATATGTGCATTGCACTCTGGATTAGCACAATTGACCATTCGATCAGTGGCAACCCCAGAGATATGGCATCTAGAAACTATGCTGGGATTCACATGATTGACGTCCGCAGTAATACGATTGTCAAAAACGTAGCATTTTCCCTCGAAATCTTTTCCTTCAGCCTCGATACCATATTTAATGATGCCGCCATGCAGTTGGTGGACATTCTCAAATCCTTGCTCCAGCAAATAGGCACTGGCTTTTTCGCATTTGATCCCACCAGTACAATAAGTGACCACCTTCTTATTTTTCAAATGCTCTAACTCCTTCACTTTTTCAGGGAAGTCTCTGAAGTTGTCAATATCTAAGGTTAGTGCATTCTTGAATCTACCTACATTGTGCTCATAGTTGCTTCTAACATCTAACACTACAGTATCTTCTGGCTGCTCTTCCAGGATCTTTTTGAAGTCCTCAGGCTCAACATATTTACCTGTTTTTTCTCTTGGATTGATATGTTTAAGGCTAGAGTGGACGATCTCAGGCTTGACCCTAACATGAAGCTTGGCAAAGGCCATTTGATCATGCGACTCTATTTTGAATTCAGTATCAGCGAATCTTTGATCTAACTTGACATAGTCCATGTATTTTTCACAATCTTCTTTTAGACCGGATACAGTACCATTTAGGCCTTCTGGCGAAATAATGATTCTACCTCTGAGATTGTTTTCAACACAAAAAAGGTGATGCTGTTCTCTGTACGCTTCAAAATCCTCGATCTTGGCGTAGCAGTAATACAATAAAATTGAATATTTCTTTTCCATATACTCTGCCCTATTGCTTGTAGGGTGATTTTCTGGTTTCTATTTCTAAAGTTAAACCCTTTAGACTTTAACACGCTTCCCGAATTACAATTTATAGTCTTTACTAAGCAAAGACATTAGGTCTAAACTTTCTGAGCCGGATTACCAAAAACGGTTTCTCCCTTTCCTACGTTAGCGATCACTATAGAACCAGCTCCAATTCTCGCATTAGAAGCTATTTTGATTCCAGGCACTATAGTTACTCCTGATCCCACGAAAACATTATCGCCTAATTCAGCTTCGCTACCAATAACACTACCTGCCCCCACTTGAACAAGGTTACCTAGTTTGGCACTATAATCAATAGTAGCATTCGTATGAATCATGCAATGATCTCCAATCTTTGCATTTGAGCCTATCACTACTCCGCTGTTAATGAATTCACCATGGCCCACTTGGGCAGAAGGAGCAATTTCCGTGTTGCTATGAATAGCATTGACCGGCATCATCTTTCTCTTCTTCTTGATGAGACCTACAAGCCCTTTCCTTAACTCTCTATCGTCAACAGCAATAAATGCTTCGCATTTCTTTCCAATGAGCTTTAAAAATCCGTCATCATCAGTTCTTCCTAGAATTGACAATTCTCCAAAGGCTTCACCATGGAGCTTTTCATCATCATCTAGAAAACCATATACAATGATGTCATTGCTTTCAAATATCTCTACTGCTGCTCGACCAAGTTCATTGGCGCCAAAAATCATTACCGGGTTCTCCATAGCTTTAATTTTGCGGGTGCAAAGTTACAAGAAATGTAAGCAAATAGTAAGTAAATCAATGATTTACCAATTCTACTCCGATCTTACAATTCATGCATTTTTTTGATGTGCAATGTTCATTATATAGTTCGATCAATCCTTGAGTATCGAAGCTTGAATTAACATTCCATCCCAGTTCTTGCCACTTGTTGATGATATGGTTTTGTTCTGCTGGAAGAGCCATCAATACATTCATGGCTTGATCGATCATGTTGGAATTGTCTTTGTAATCTGCAAAGGCCACCAACAAGGGTGCAATGGTATTGATCATCAAACCTTGGATCGCTCTTTTAGATAACCCTCTGATTTTTGTAGTGACCGCCTTTCCAAAATTGTAATGGTTTTGCCAGTAATCTTTCGGCTTTAAAAACAGTAAGTCTTGAAAGTCTTTAAGTGAATTGAAGTTTGTGAATAGAGAAAAGAGGCTCTTATGATGATGGACTAAGGCCGTAAATTGTGCTATTCTGATTGATGGAAAATTGGTGGGACGAGTCCCCGAGAAATGCCATTGGTTATAAGCCAATGGGGCTGAAATTGAATATTTCATTTCTAGATAGACATATTCCCTTCTCAACACATTGGCATATCCGTCATTATCATTCCTATTTAGCAATCCACTAGCTCCGAATAAAAGCGCCTCCCATTCCTCAATCTTACTATGCTTTTGTAACATTTTAAGCGGAACCAAATTAGCCAACTCCATCATATTATCGGAATTAATCTTGAAGCCGAAACCTCCAGCAAGCCATACATAAGTAGCCTGTTCCCAATCATGATTATTCTCTTCTAGTATTTTCTTAAAAAGCTGAGCCTTCCTTTGAAGTCTTTGGATCAGTGCAGATTCAAGCATAGCGAGTTTGGTAACCACCCTTACTTTGGGAAATAATTCAGCACATGGTATGGGATGAATACTATTAATGAAACCTTCATACCTCTTGAGAACTCCAGGCTTTATTCGACCCTTAAGCTCTAGTGTGGGAATAGGCTTGCCATCCGAGTTTAGAATTTCAGTATCATATTCATAAACTACATGGAGAATAACATTTTCGTAATTTGGATCACCAGAATGCCCATGGCGTTTCCAATCTGAAGACTTGATATGAATTTCAACGGAGCCTATCCACTTGAGACCTCCAATGATCAGATTGGATTCTTTAAAATCGGGTCCTGCCAAGCCATTGGGATTGCCTGTTTTCTCAACCTTGATTAATAATTGATCTACTGTAGAGAGATTTTTGGAATTGATGGCTTGATGCTGCCATACGAAATGCAGAAAGTCTTCCTTCATTTTCAAGTGTGTGTTTACACTTGAAAATTATAAATATTTTTCTAAATATTTAGACATTTCCTGCTGAAGCTCAGCTGCCTTTCTTTCGGCAGTTTGACCAAAATTCTCAGAATCATCTGCATAAATGATCCCTCTTGAGGAATTCACCAAAAGACCACATTGGCTATTCATACCATATTTAGAAACTTCTTCTAAACTCCCACCTTGAGCGCCAACTCCCGGTATAAGAAGAAAATGATTAGGAGCAATACTCCTAATGTTGGTTAGTGCCTCTGCCTTGGTGGCACCAACGACAAACATAAGTTCCTCTTCTGTGCCCCATTCTTGACTTTTTGCAAGCACGTTTTCATACAACTCTTGGCCTGTTTCTAATTTCAAGTTTTGGAAATCTTTCCCTCCAGCATTTGAAGTCAATGCCAGTAAGATGACCCATTTATTCTTAAATTCTAGGAATGGCTTAACAGAGTCTTCTCCCATGTAAGGAGCAACGGTGATCGCATCACAATTCATCTCCTCGAAAAAAGCACGAGCGTACATTTTTGAGGTATTCCCAATATCACCTCTCTTGGCATCTGCAATCACAAATGCCTCTTTTGGTATATAATCGATGGTCTTCATCAGGCTTTCCCAGCCTTTTAAGCCATGCGCTTCATAAAAAGCAATGTTTGGCTTGTATGCTACTGCATAATCTATGGTAGCATCTATGATCTGCTTGTTGAATTCGAAGAGTGGATCTTCAGAGTTTTTAAGATGCTCAGGAATTCTATGAATATCTGTATCTAGACCCACGCATAAGTAAGATGACTTAGCCTTGATCTGACTGAATAGATCAGCTTTGTTCATTCGTTTCTTAAGTCTTCTTTGTATTGAACAGGATTCTTTTCTTCATCGAACACAAAGTATTCATCTCCAAAATCTTGATTAGGTTTGAAACTCGATACTTCAAAAGAGGTCATTGCTCCAGCGTAATCGATTAAGTCCCAACCTTTCAGGTAAGAGTCATTCTGGCCAATATACATGACAACGTTGGTAAAATCAGCATCTTCATCAGTTGAGGTCAGTTCAATGACATGAACCATTTCCCCCTCAATGTTCTCTTTTCTCTTATATTCATAATCGAATCCTTCTTTATAGATATCATATACATTAGAAGGATTGATCATAGCCTCTTCTGGTTCAAAATTACTAATGGTCAATTCTTGAGACTCAACCAGGTAAGTCCATAAAACAGTGCCATTACAGTATATATGCTGATCTTGAAACTTGATCAAGAATTGCCCTTTAGCCACTGAAGCTTCACCTGTCAATCTGTCTACAACTTCAGCCTCACTCATTATTTTTTGAACAAAAGCGATTTCATAACCCGGCATAGATTTATAAACCGAGCTCATTTTATCTAATATGGATTTCGCATCCTCTTCCTGCCCCACAGCTACAAACGAAGTAGCTATCCAAAACATCACCATTAAAAACTTCTTCATTCTATTCTTCATTACTGGAAATCAGTTCTCGTCTATACTATTCAATAACTGTTCCAAACTATATTCATCAGGGATCAATACTTCCCTAGCTTTACTTCCTTCAAATGCACCAACTATGCCAGCGGCTTCAAGCTGATCGATCAATCGTCCTGCTCTATTATATCCCAATTTGAGCTTTCGCTGAATCAAACTGGTACTTCCCTGTTGATTCGAAACGATCAACCTTGCAGCTTCTTCGAAAAGCACGTCTCGCTCAGACAAGTCTACATCTGATCTATGACTTTCTTCTTCACCAACATATTCTGGCAGCAGATAGGCATCTGAATATCCTTTCTGACCTCCAATGAATTCACAAATCTCATCTACTTCAGGCGTATCTACAAATGCACATTGTAATCTAATGATCTCGGAGCCCATAGAAAGCAACATATCTCCTTGACCGATCAATTGATCAGCACCACCAGCATCAAGAATTGTCCTTGAATCTACCTTAGACGTTACTCTAAATGAAAGTCTAGCTGGGAAATTGGCCTTTATAATACCCGTAATCACATTCACAGATGGTCTTTGTGTTGCAACAACCAAGTGAATACCAATGGCTCGAGCCAATTGAGCTAATCTAGCAATAGGTGCCTCCACCTCTTTCCCTGCCGTCATCATGAGATCCGCTAATTCATCTATAACTAAGACGATATAAGGGAGGAAACGATGACCTTTTTCTGGATTTAATTTTCGATCAACAAATTTCTTATTGTACTCTTTGATATTTCTACAAGCAGCATCCTTTAAAAGATCATATCGTTGATCCATTTCAATACATAGGGAATTCAGGGTATGAATAACTTTTTTCGTATCAGTTATAATAGGCTCTTCGTTATCAGGCAGTTTAGCCAAATAATGTCTTTCAATTTTGTTGAAAAGGGTCAATTCTACCTTTTTAGGATCGACTAAAACGAACTTCAGTTGTGAGGGATGCTTTTTGTAAAGCAATGAGGTAAGGATAACGTTCAGTCCAACGGATTTACCTTGACCAGTAGCACCAGCCATTAAAAGGTGGGGCATCTTAGCCAGATCAGCCACAAAGACCTCATTCGAAATGGTCTTACCCAATGCAACAGGCAGTGCCTTGTCAGAATTCATGAATAGATCGGTGGAGATCACCGAACGCATAGAAACCATTTCTTTATTCTTATTTGGCACCTCAATACCAATAGTTCCTTTGCCTGGAATAGGAGCAATGATCCTGATCCCTAAAGCCGCAAGACTTAAGGCAATGTCATCTTCAAGATTCTTGATCTTAGAGATCTTCACACCTGCCTCTGGAACAATTTCGTAAAGAGTTACAGTAGGGCCAATAGTGGCCTTGATGCTCGAGATCCCAATTTTGAAATTGGTAAGTGTTTCAACGATCTTATCTTTATTCTGCTGAAGTTCATCTTTAGTTACCTGAACCTTACCTGTAGAATACTCATTCAATAAGTCAATTGTCGGGAATTGGTATTTGGCCAGGTCTAACGTAGGGTCGTAATGTCCAGCTTTTTCAACTAGCTTTTCTGAGGCTTCTTTGATCTCAACTTCGAAAGTTGGTTCATTATCTTTCTTTTCTGTTGACTTTGGTTTGTTGACAGGAGGAGTCACCTCCAATTCTAAAGAATTATCTTCAACTGCCTTCTCTGCTACCTCAGCTTGAGATTTTTCTGCAGATGATGAGTCTAATTCAATGGCTTCATCAGGTTCTTCATTCTCTTCATCTTTAACACTGACCACCCATTCTTCAGAATTGTCAATATCCTCTTCAGAAGTTTCCTCATTGCTAGTTTCTAGATCAGCCTCTAATCCTTCAGCATTATTAACTGAGGCAGATGGTTTAGCCTCAGAATCTTCGGCCATTCCCGATTTAGAAACTTTATTAAAACTTAGGATCTCGGTTATGTTGAAAAAGAATATAACGTAGACTAAAAGAGTGAATGCTAAGAACAGGATAGTCCCATAGCCTAATAAAGAGTCGAAAAACAGAGATAACTGATAACCGATGCCTCCGGAATAAAAACTCCATCCCGATACAGAATCATCTCCTTTGATCATAGAACCCATCAAAAGACTGGTCCATACTAAGAAAAACACAGTTGTTACTAAAGCCCTTGAAAGCTTCATTAATTCTTTTCCCCAAACTACCCTATACCCTAAAATGAAAAGAAAGGGGGGTATTAAGAACGAGCCAATACCGAACCAATCGAAAATGAGTTTATGAGAGGCAAGTGCCCCAAGAAGCTTCATCCAGTTCTTTGCTTCTCTCCCTAAAGATTGAACAGTTTCACCCTCTGCAAAAAAGGCTTCTACTACGCTCTGGTCGTCTTTCCCTGTGAATAAGTAGCTAGTGCATGAAAGGAAAATGAATACCGAAGCTAATAACAAGAAGAAACCTACCGACAATTGGAGTCTTCTGTCTTTTAGAAAAGGGATTTCAATTTTGGTTGAGAATTTTTTCTTGGTTTTGGCAGATTTACCCTGGTTACTTTTAAAAGTGTTGGACTTGTAGGTGTTTTTAGACATTTAAAAATGTTGAACCGGTTTTTACGAAGTTAAATGAATTTTACAAACAGCACAGCGCATTAAGCGGTCAGTTTGGAATTTTTCCAACGAAGAATCCCTTTATTAATTTTCTTAATCATTGAAGGACCTTCATAAATAAAGCCCGTATAGACTTGAATAAGACTTGCCCCAGCCTCCAATTTAGCAATAGCATCTTCTGCAGTTGAGATCCCCCCAACTCCTATGATTGGAAATGCTCCATTCGACTTTGAATGTAAAAAACGAATGACTTCAGTAGAACGAGCTGTTACTGAAGCACCACTCAAGCCTCCTGCACCAATTTCTTCAATTGTCTCTTTAGCTGTATTTAACCCTTCTCTAGAAATGGTAGTATTGGTTGCTATCACCCCATCAATCTTAGTATCGCTGACAATATCAATGATATCTATTAGCTGATCCTCATTGAGGTCAGGCGCGATCTTTAAAAGGATTGGCTGTTGTGCTTTCGCTATTCTCTTTTCCTCTTGCAGCGTATTCAATAAAACAGTCAAGGGTTCTTTATCTTGAAGTGCCCTTAAATTGGGAGTGTTAGGTGAGCTCACATTCACGACAAAGTAATCTACATATGGCAATAGCGCTTTGTAGCATTTAACGTAATCGTCTACTGCATTTTCATTAGGCGTCACCTTATTCTTACCTATGTTACCTCCTATTAGAACTTTAGCCTTTTTCTTTTTTAGACGATCAATAGCTATCTCAACCCCTTCATTATTGAAGCCCATGCGATTGATCAAACTTTTATCCTTAGGAAGTCTGAATAGCCTTGGTTTCGGATTACCTTCCTGACCCTGTGGGGTAAGTGTGCCTATTTCTATGAAGCCAAAACCAAAAGCAGATAACTCATTGAATAATTTAGCGTCTTTATCAAAACCAGCTGCCAAGCCAACAGGGTTTGGGAACTTTAATCCAAAGCACTCTACCTCAAGACCTTGATCTTTGAAATTATACAAAGAACTTGCAATTGCTTGAGTGCCAGGGATTTTAAACAACCTCCTGATCCAATTAAATGTGAAATAATGAGCAGGCTCAGGTTGCTTACTGAATAAAAAGGGTCTGATGAGAGTTTTATACAATACTGGAAATTTGACGTAAAAATAGCTGAGTTAATTAAGAATTGAAAAGAGCTATGAACGATTTATCAAATTCCTTTTGTCAATTCATTAGATATATTGGAATTTGACTTAACATCATCAGGCATGTACGAAAAGATACTCGTTCCTATAGACTTCTCAGAAAAGACTGACAAAGCAGTGAATGTTGCCAAGAGCATTGCCCTAGAAACCAATGCACAGATCTGTTTGGTGCATGTGGTGAAAGCCGCATTGGCGGTATATCTCGATGAAATGGGGATTTACAAAAGTAAAACTGAAAGCGGTCAGAGATTTCTAGAAGAAGTTATTCAAAAGAATGAGAAAAAAATGGAGAATTATATAAAGAAACTTTCTCTAGATGGAGTGGATGTTTCTTATAAACTCAAGATCGATAGTTCTCCTGAAAAAATTGCCGAATTAGTCTCTGAAGATGGAATAGACCTTACTGTTGTGGGCAATTATGAACATCAGAGATTTGATGAATTCCTCAAAAAAACACATCCCGAAAGAATCGCCAAGCTAGCTCAAAACCCGGTCATTACTGTTAACAGGGAAAGCGATAATTTCAAGCCAAAAAAGATCCTCATTCCTACCAACCTAGAGATCAATTGCAAAGCAAAGATCAAGGACCTGGTTGAATTTGCAGGTAAGTTTAATGCACAACTTCAATTTGTTTATATCAACACTCCAGCCTTTTTTATGACATCACCTCAGATCAGGAAAAGGAGTAGATTCTGGTTCGAATCTCATGGACTAAGTGGTCATGAAATAAAAGTATTCAACACTAAGCAGCTGAATAAAGGCTTTTTGAATGCAGCTGACTATTTTGAATCGAACATGTTTGCCCTTTTTTCCAAACATACCGAGACAGTAAAAGACATGATCAAAGGAAATATTACTGAGTATTTGATCACCCGTTATGACATACCCGTTATGACATTTAACCTGAGAGCCAGCTAATGAAATTACCCTTCGAATTTTTACACTTCACAGAGATTGAAGCTCTTAACGTTGGAGCTTACGTACTGGGTATTTTCATTATTGCTTTCATTTTATTGAAGATTCTGAGAGCTATCCTTAACAAATTCATCAAAAGTTCATCAGATGAAATGAGGGTGGATCCGACTCAATACAAGTTTTTAAGCAACGCTCTTGGCTTCATTATTTACACCATTGCACTGATCATCATTTTCATGTCGATCGATAAGCTCAAGGAATTCGGAATTGCCTTATTTGCAAGTGCCGGTATTCTCGCCGCGATTATCGGTTTTGCCTCCCAAGCAGCTTTCTCCAATATCGTCAGTGGCGTTTTTATTGTGATCTTTAAACCTTTTAGGGTCGGAGACATTGTGAAAATTGGGGCAAGTGCTGGCGTGGTCGAAGACATCACTTTAAGACATACTGTGATCAAAGATTTTGAAAACAAGCGATTGGTTATCCCTAATTCTGCCATCAGTTCAGACACCATTCTGAATTATAACATCGTTGAAGACAAAGTCTGTAACCACATCTTTTATGGAATCAGTTATGACTCTAATATAGACCTAGCCATTAAGATCATTCAAGAAGAAGCCATGGCTCATGAACATTTCATCGATTATAGATCTGATGATGACATAGCTAAGGGCATTCCATCTGTTATTGTTAGATTGTTAGAGTATGGAGAGTCAAGCATCAACCTAAGAGCCCAAGTTTGGTCAGAAGACCCGATCAAAGGATTCGAATTAAAGTGCGATATTAATAAGTCAATTAAAGAAAGATTTGATCGTGAAGGAATTGAAATACCTTTCCCCTACCGAACTATTGTCTATAAGGAGGCGAAGAAAGAAAGCTGAACCCACAAAAGCATCTAAGAAAATCAATCAGATGCCTGGTTCACTCATCTACACGGGTGAGCAACATGTAGATGAAGTTAAGCTCGAGTTGATGCAATTCAATTTGGAAGACCTTATAGAGAAAAATTTGGTTTTAGATGACCTCGATAACCTAAAGGCTCAGGGACATACTTCATGGCTGAATGTGGTAGGTCTACACGACATTGCAACTATTCAGAAGATTGGCGAAGCATTCTCTATACATAACTTAGCTTTAGAGGACATTCTTAATATCAACCAAAGACCTACATTCGATGAGTATGATGATCATTTCTTCATTGCTGCAAAAATGTTCCGAACTGCCGATGAAACGATTATCTCCGAGCAGTTCAGTATGATTGTTGGCGAAGGCTATATCATCACTTTCCAGGAGAAGCCAGGAGATATTTTTGACGGTGTAAGAAGTAGGTTAAGAAATGCTAAAGGGCGAATCAGAACTAGAGAATCAGATTATTTAGCTTTCGCTTTGTTAGACGTTGTAGTAGATCATTACTTAGCAATTATAGAGGAATATGGTGATGAGATCAATGAACAAGAAGCTCGACTATTGGGTGAATTCAAGAAAGAGATGCTTGCAGATCTTAACCTCAGCAAAAAAGAAGTTAACTACTTGCGAAGATATGCCAGGCCACTTAGAGATACTGTTCTAGGATTTAACAAATCAGATCTAGCCATTATTGACAAAAAGACCAGACCCTTCTTGAAAGATCTTAATGATCATATTACACATGTTACAGAAACGATTGAAGTCTACCGCGAAACTATAAATGACAATCTAAACACCTATCACACTCATATGACCAATAAGCTCAATGATGTATTAAAGGTTCTGACAATATTCTCAGTGGTTTTTATCCCACTCACTTTCATGGCTGGTATTTATGGGATGAACTTCGAACATATGCCTGAATTAGGCTATGAATATTCTTATCCCATTTTTTGGGGAGCAATATTAGTAGTTGCCGGAGGAATGATCTATTATTTCAAAAGGAAGAACTGGCTTTAAAAATGAATTTGAAGCTGGGCTAATTTGATAATTAACTCCTCGGATGAAATTCTTGAATTACCTGCTTTAAGTAGTCTCTATCTAAGTGTGTATAGATTTCAGTAGTTGTGATGGACTCATGACCGAGCATCTCTTGAACTGCCCTAAGATCTGCCCCACCCTCAATTAAGTGGGTGGCAAATGAATGCCTAAAGGTATGGGGGCTGATGGTTTTACTGATCCCCGATTTTTCTACCAAATTTTTAATCATAATAAAAATCATCTGACGGCTGAGTTGTCGTCCATTACGGTTAAGAAATAGAAAGCCTTCATGCCCTAGCTTTATGCTTAGGTGAACTCTTACCTCCTCCTTATAGATCTTCACATATTTCAATGCTTCCCTGCCTACTGGAACCAACCTTTCCTTATTACCTTTTCCAAAGACTCTTAAAAAACCAACGTCCGCATGAACATTAGACATTTTTAAACCGATCAACTCAGAAACCCTTAATCCCGAGCTATACAAGGTTTCAAGCATCGCTCTGTTTCTCATCCCTTCTGGAGTTGAGTGATCAATGGTAGCAATTATCTTATCGATTTCATCAATACTGAGCGTATCAGGTAACTTCCTACCTAATTTTGGTGCCTCTAGTAGTTCTGTAGGGTCCGAATCAAGTTCACCTTCATACAATAAAAATTTATAGAAGGATTTTAATCCAGAGATGATCCTAGCCTGAGAAAAGGCACTCATACCCAACTCATTGATATATTCAATGAAATTCTGAAGCTCAACCATACTTACCTGTAAAGGGCTTATCTTTATTTCGGACAGGTCTAGGAATTGCTTGAATTTAACTATATCTCTTACATACGCATCAACAGAATTTGGGCTTAATGAACGCTCAAGTTTCAGATAGTTCTCATACTCCTGTAGATATTCATCCCAAACCATTTCCAATTTTAGTGAATTTGATCTTTAGTGATTGTCAAACGCGAATTTTTATTATAAAATTTTAGAAACTGAAAAATGTCAAATACCTGTTTCCTCACAACTAAAGAAATTATCTTAGTTTTAAGACTATGAAAATCATCGTCATCAACGGCCCCAACCTCAATCTCTTAGGCACTCGAGAGAAAAGTATTTATGGTGAACTGAGCTTTGAAGAATATTTCGAAAAATTAAAGTCTAGCAATTCTACTATCGAATTAGAATATTATCAAAGTAATGTGGAAGGCGAGTTGATTAACAAACTACATGATGTTGGATTTTCTTATGATGGAGTCATCTTAAATGCGGGAGCATATACGCACACGTCCGTGGCCATATCAGACGCTATCGCAGCAATCAAAACTCCAGTTGTTGAAGTTCACATTTCAAATATTCATGCACGTGAAGAATACAGACATTTGAGTCTAATCACAGCTAACTGTTCTGGAATGATTACAGGATTTGGATTAAAGGGCTATGAAATGGCTTTGCAATATTTGAAATCGCAATAAATTATGAACCGATTATAACAATCTTGAATCTCAGCTTTCCTAGCTTTGCAAAAAACAGGAAGGCATGTTGAATTTTACGCAGATCTTATCGGTATCATTAATCCTATTCTCGGTTATTAATATTCTCGGATCCGTTCCGATCATTATCAACTTGAGAAAGAAGATGGGGCATATACAGTCTGGGAAGGCTACTATCGTGGCAGGAGTTCTCATGATCCTTTTCATGTTTGCCGGAGATAATCTTTTAGGCCTCTTTGGTATTAGTGTTGGTGATTTCGCCATTGCTGGATCTATCATCATGTTCATTATTGGAATGGAAATGATCTTGGGAGTAAATATTTTCAAGAATGAACCAAATGCCTCTAATAGCTCTTCCGTGGTTCCAATAGCATTCCCTCTTATTGCAGGAGCAGGAACTTTGACAACTATCATTTCTATCAAAGCAGAGTATGATGAATTGAATATCTTGGTGGGCATAATAATCAATCTTGCTTTCGTCTACTTAGTCCTAAAATCAACCAATTGGTTGGAACGCAAAATTGGTGAAGGAGGCATAGGAGTCATGCAAAAGATCTTTGGAATAATCCTCCTATCTATTGCGATCAAACTGTTTAAAGACAATATTGGTAATATATGATAACGATCTATACAGATGGCTCATCTAGAGGCAACCCAGGACCAGGTGGTTATGGAGTAGTAATGAAGTTCAGAGAGCACAGAAAGGAGATCTCTCAAGGCTACAGGAAGACTACTAACAACCGCATGGAGCTTCTTGCCATCATCGTTGGCTTAGAATCAATTAAAGTGAAGGATGCTCCTGTTAAGATTTATTCAGATTCTAAATATGTGATCGATTCGGTTACCAAGGGATGGTTATGGGGCTGGATCAAAAAAGACTTTAAAGGCAAAAAGAACAAAGACTTATGGTTGAGATTTGTGGAAATCTATAAGCAGCATAAAGTAACTTTCCAATGGGTTAAAGGTCATGCCGGCATACCAGAAAATGAAAGATGCGATCAGCTAGCGGTTGATGCTGCTGAAAGCAAAGGACAATTGATAGATGAAGGCTTTGAATCGGGCCTTTACTCCTAGTTTTTTACTTGAATAAAGTTTTTCAATAGGCTTCCAATGCTTTATGGCTAATAGCTATTTTAAATTTAAACAATTTAAGATCGAGCAAGATCGATGCGGTATGAAAGTAACTACTGACGGCTGCACCTTTGGGAGTATCATTCCTATTGCAGATCAGATGAGAGTGCTAGATATTGGAACCGGAACAGGGCTCTTATCACTAATGCTTGCACAAAAGGCTAAAGTGGAAATCGATGCAGTAGAAGTAGATGAAGATGCATTCTTACAGGCCACATCGAATTTTAAGGAATCGCCATGGCGAAATCAAATCCACACTCATCAGCTAGCTATTCAAGATTTTTCATCTAACCATAAATATGATCTGATAGTCAGTAACCCACCCTTTTTTAAGAACTCTCAAAAAGGAAATAAAACAGGAAAGAATAAAGCCGTCCACGCTTTGGAATTAAGCATGCGAGACTTGATTTCATGTATTAAAAAGCACCTAATAGTAAGTGGAGAAGCATGGATCATGTATCCCGAATATGAAATGAACGAATTTATCAGCTTGGCAAAAAGCCAGGATTTATATCCATTCAGCAAGATCATCCTAAGGAATAAATCAGAAGGGCCTGTTTTTAGAATAATAGTTGGAATCAAGCAAGATTCATGCTCCCCCCTTTATCCACAGGATATTTATATCAAAGAATCTAATGGAAATTACAGCGACACATTTAACAGTCTATTAAAAGACTACTATTTACACCTTTAGTTAAAAACATTGAATGAATCTTTTCCATTACGAATTGGTTTTTAATATATGTCAGATTATTTAGCTCCTTCCAAAACCAGAATTGGTCATATTCATCTTAAAGTATCTAATCTAGATAAGGCTTTAGATTTTTATTGCAGCCTTTTAGGTTTTGAAATCCAGCAAAGATATGGAGATCAGGTAGCATTTATATCTGCAGGCGGATATCACCATCATATCGGTTTGAATACCTGGCAAAGCAATGGACAACCTCCAGCACCCAAACAATTCCCTGGTTTGTTTCATACTGCCATTTTGTATCCTTCTAAGTTAGAACTGGCCAAGATTTATATGCGATTGAAGGAAAATGATCATCCCTTCACAGGTTTTGCAGATCATGGTGTCTCTGAAGCCATTTATCTGGATGACCCTGATGGCAATGGTGTAGAACTCTACTGGGATAAACCCGAAAGTGAATGGCCAAGAAATAAGCAAGGTGAATTGGACATGTACACAAAAGCATTGGATCTTTCCGCACTTCAGGCAGAACTGCACGATTCGTAATGGTTCATTGCAGAGCTACTATATTTCCAATATCTTGGGTGCGTTTAAAATGATTATATGGAGATTCTTGGAATTGACGTTGGCGGAAGCGGCATCAAAGGAGCAATAGTAGATACTCAAAAAGGCAAACTAATATCTGATCGTATAAGAATCCCTACGCCTCAGCCCTCCACACCGGGGGCAGTCGCTGAAGTAATCAGAGGAATCAAAGATGAACTGAACTGGAAAGAAAACATAGGTGTAGCCTTTCCAACGGTGGTCGTCAATGGAAAGGCCAAGTATAGTAGTAACCTCCATAAAAGCTGGAAAGGAACTCAAGTTGATGATCTCATTTGTGAATACTCAGGTGAGACCGTTAATGTGATCAACGATGCTGATGCAGCTGGAATTGCGGAAATGAGATTTGGTGCAGGGAGACATCATCATGCCGGTTTCGTTTTAGTCATTACAATAGGAACAGGATTAGGAAGCGGTGCATTTTGGGATGGACAGATTATACCAAATTTTGAGCTAGGAAGGATGTTTTACAAAGACGGAGACCTTATAGAGTTCTACGCGGCAGATTCAGCAAGAAAAAGAGAAGACTTAACATTTGAAGAATGGGGAAAAAGATTCAATAGGTTTTTAAAGCACATTGAAAGGATCTTCACTCCCGATCTAGTGATTTTAGGTGGTGGCGTCAGCAAGCATATTCATAAGTTCCGAGATCAGATTGATGTAAGAACAGCTTATTTAGTCTCAGAAAAATTGAATAATGCCGGGATCATTGGTGCTGCTGTGAATGCGGCAGATCATCATAAATAAAAATTCGAAAGGACATTAATTAAGGAACTAAAGTTCCTTTCATACAAGTTTTGTTATTTTGCCAATAATAGGCAGGCAAAACTTTTTTAGTCAGAAATACCCTATGAGAAATCTGGGAAAATACATTCTCTTTCTTGGTAAGCTTTTCAGCAACCCTGAGTCGTTTAAGACTTATTTTAAGCTGATCATGGATGAATGTATTTACATTGGTATCAATAGTATTGTATTGGTTGCAATAGTATCCGTTTTCATGGGTGCTGTTTCTACTGTTCAGACAGCCTACAACCTGATCAGCCCATTAATTCCTGATTCAGTGATAGGATTAGTAGTAAGAGATCTTACTATTCTTGAGCTCGCACCTACTATTACGGCTATCATTTTTGCAGGCAAGGTTGGGTCTAGTATTGCAGGGAATTTAGGGACCATGAGAATAACAGAGCAGATCGATGCTTTGGAAGTTATGGGCATCAATTCTGTTTCATATCTAGTTCTTCCCAAGATCGTTGCTACACTTTTCATGTATCCATTCTTAGTAATTTTAGCCGGTAGCTTGGCAATTGGTGGTGGATATCTAGCCGCGGAGTTCGCAGGTGTAGTTAGTCCTTCATCTTATTTTATTGGATTAAAAACTACATTCAATGAATTCACAGTAACTTTTGCTTTGATCAAATCTGTTGTTTTTGGCTTCTTGGTTGCCTCAATCTCAGCATTTATGGGCTATTATACTACAGGAGGAGCACTAGAAGTAGGGCAGTCAAGCACTCGTGCAGTGACAGTAAGTTGTATAGCCATCCTTTTAAGTGATTTTGTTCTAGCTCAAATTCTTTTAGTTCGATGATAGAGGTAAACCACTTAACAAAATCATTTGATGACAAGGTAGTTCTTGATGACATCTCAGGTATTTTCGAACAAGGAAGAACTAACCTGATCATTGGGGCTAGTGGCTCTGGCAAGAGTGTTATGCTGAAGAATATTGTAGGGCTATTTGAGCCAGATTCAGGTGAAATACTCTATAACGGAAGAGACTTCATCAATGCAAACAGAGATGTAAAAACCGATATCCGTAGAGAGATCGGAATGCTCTTTCAGGGTGGCGCTTTATTCGACTCCATGAATGTTGAACAGAATGTGAAATTCCCATTGGATGTTTTAACCAAAATGCCTGAGGCTGAGAAACTGGAAAGAGTCAATACCGTACTGAGTAGAGTCAAATTAGAAAACACCAACAAAAAGATGCCCTCTGAGATCAGTGGAGGTATGCAAAAACGGGTTGGAATAGCACGAGCTATTGTCAATAACTCCAAATACCTCTTCTGCGATGAGCCTAACTCAGGTCTAGACCCAAGAACATCTATTAAAATAGATCAGCTATTAGCTGAGATCACTGATGAATATCAGATCACGACAGTTATTGTAACACACGATATGAACTCCGTGATGGAAATTGGTGAATACGTTCTTTTTATCTCTGATTCTAAAAAATTATGGGAAGGTACATCTGGAGACATCATGCATTCTGGTGTTCAAGAACTAGATGAATTTGTCTTTGCTAATAAGATGATGCGTCAAGCCAAAGAACGCAGTTCCTTTTGATATCTCTTTTTGGTTCTGGTTGACACTAGAGCCTTTTCTAAAATCATTAATTTTAAAACAGTGCTGTTACTTGAACTCGACCCAAGTGTATAGTTTGATTCCCTTCTGATTTGCGCCCGTCATATCGCAATAAAAGCTGCAAGCCACTTCCTAATTTTTGCTGCCAATTCAAGTTCCAAGTAAGGTTTCTTCCCGGCCTCAAGGCTTCCAATAATTCATATCCGACTGGTGAGGTCTCAACTCCTTCAAATTCGATATCAACTAGTTTAAAGTTTGCCGTCACACTTGTTTTAATTGCTTTAGAAAGCCTAGTGCCTAAGCCTATCTCCGTTAGTTGTGCATTCTCAAAGGAGGTGTCGGCAAAGCTATTCCGCTTTGATTTCATTGCTAGCGATCCTGTTATACGCAAGTTTCTGGAAGGTTGAAAGGTCAAAGATGGATTAAGGTTTTCAGTAATGATTCTAAAATTCCTTTGAGTTAATACATCTGACGCGCTAACTCTTAATCCATCAATATAATTCAGATCAAAATTGAAGGTTTTATTTAAATTCCAACGGATATGATACCTAAAATCCTGGTTGATCCTCTCTTCAAAACCATTAGTTAACAACTGTTTATTTTCAAGTCGAGAGATCCCTACATCTGCCTCAAAAACAGTATTTGTTCGATTGAAGAACAAGGTTGAACGAAGGTTTTCTCTAAAACCTAATACCTGATCATCTGCTACATTAGTAGGTAATAAACGGGCTCCTAGAGCTTCCTCTGTTACTTTAGCATTTAGACCCCATGCGGTAGTGTTTGAGAATTTAGAAAGTGTCTTTTTTAACCCTATTTGCTGATTCCACTCACGAGGGAAGTTAACATTTAGCTTATAAGTGATGATTGTATTAAATGCCTCTTCAAAAGTATCCGTTGGCACGAAGATCTTTGCATAATTCTTCTCGTCCGGATTAATGGCTATGTAAAATTCATTGAGATCCTGAACACCGTCACCATTGTCATCTCGCCAGGTATGCGTTCCCTGGCCCGTTGGGACTTGTATAAAGACAAATTCTCTTCTAAGTTCTCTGCTATTAGAAAGGTCATAATTCAGGTCAGTAAGGATGATATTATCGAAAAAAGAACCAACCCAATCAACTCTACCTAAGATAGTCTCTTCATTTCGATCTTCACCTAATTCATTCAGATTCACCAGATTTCTATAAGTCAATCTGATGTGTAATTGATTAGTATTGTCAATATTAGTTTTGAAGAAGGCATTGTAGGTTTGGGAACTATTGTTATCAATCAATTCGCCATTCATCGGCAACCTATCCTCTCTTGATTGAAATTCGATCCCATAGGTGGTGTTAAGAGTATCCCTGTTCTTAAGGTAAAAAGTGTGCTCTTCAAAATTCATGGCAGAACGAACCACTTCGCTTGTGGTACTATTAACTACCTCATTTCTATCCTGCCTGAATCTATACCCAGGAATAAACCATAACCCTTGGTATGAAAGATCAGCATTAAAACGACTCCATTCAGAATTAAGAACAGGCTGCTCATTATTCATGAAATAACCACTCGATCTAAGTTGAAATGGACCCAATGATTTTGCAAACTCATAATGATGCTGAAATCCATCGACACCTTCTCCTCTCTTTCTTCTAACCAGCTTATAGCTAAACTCATTCAAGCTATTTTTTGTCAATCCCAATTCAGCATTCAGAATATTCTCAGTGAAATTTCGATTGAAATCAGATGGATCGTAGCTCCAATCTCTATCGAACTCTATATACCTGAGTCGATCCATAAATGAAAAACTCTCGCTATTAAACTCATAGGAAAGCAAGGAATTGAACTGATAGTCTTGCAAAAAACTAATCCCTCTATCTTTTGCTTGATGAATGATCTTATAGGCCAATCCATTATCGTCATCTCCATCCAATTCAGAATAGAGGTTTATATCATTTTTTGAAAAAGCTACCTCTGCCTGAAGCTCATCTGTCTTGTTGATCTAAATTCCTCCTCCCAAAGTCACCATAGATTTCTGATTTGGCGCATTTAAAATGGCAATAGGCTCGTAGTTACCCTGAGATTGACCGTTGACGGGAGCAACCCAATCAAAAACTCTTCCGTTCGCAGTAGAATACCTTACCCTATAATTTCCATTTCCTTGACCCACTTCGGTGAATCGAACATCAAAGAATGCACTATCAGGATTGGTAGATCATAGTCAATGTTTTGAGCATCTTGATCTATAGTCTTTCTGTAAAGTATCAGATCTGGATTATAGTTAACACTATCTGTTCGAGTGGTAACAGCATTATCGAGATCATCCCCAGCATTAGCCAGAATAAATTTTTCTTCTTCAGATAGATCAAACTGAAGTGGTTGATTCCGATTGTCCTTCTCACTATAATAATTGAAAGAGAAGTTTAACCTATCATTCTTTTGATGGTGACTAGTTTGAAGAATAGACCTACTATAATTTTGATCAGAGAATTCATAATCGACCCTGATCCTAGTAAACTTGGTGATAAGGACAGCATTAGTAAAAGTGATCTCTCCAAGATTGTAGTCAATCACATAATCATTGTCAAAACCACGAGTCAGCTGTTTTCCATCAATGAAGACTTTTTCTGAACCTGCCAGTATTATTATGAAGCGCTCATTATTTGGACCTCTCACCCTATATGGACCTAGAACTCCTTCAATAGGATCTATTGAAATAGACGCGAACCTACCTTTAGCGACAGAGCCCGCTACGGTGGTTTGTGCCTCAAAGCCACCTGGTAACTCATAATTTGAATTAAATTGCGCGCCCTGAACGTTCTTATAGTACCTAAGGAAATTAGATTCTCCGTTTTGAAGCACAACATCTCCTCCCTTTAGCCTCCAATTATTCTCGTTGTATAACTCTATGAATACATTATCGAAGTCTTGAATCTGTTGCGTATTCCCTTCTGGTTGAAAAGGGACATTCCTGTCTGTTATAACAGCTCTTAGGTCTACATTTTCTGACAGTTGACCTTCCATTTGAAGGTTCAATGATGAATTCACGAAAACATCTTGCCTGTTACCAAAAGACACACCTCTAGTGATACTTCCAGTTTTATAGATGTTCTCCGTTGAAACTACCTCTTCTCTCTTCGGTAGAGCCAGTGTCTCTTGATACAAAACAGCATCTTTGAAAAGTGCATTAGAATCATAAATATCAAGGGTCTTATTTGCGCGATTAGAATGTAGATCATAAGGCAAGGTTCTATAACATACCCTTACAGAATCTATAGACTCATGCTCAATCTGAATTGAGTTAGTATTCAGGTCAAAATTGAAGCGAATAGTAGTCTCAGGTTCAGTTATCCGAAGAGATTCAGGAAAGACCGTTAGTGAATCTAAGGTTACTTTTGTCCCAGTTTGAATCCATTTACATTGGTCATATTGACTCTGAGCAAAAACTCCAAAAGCTGTAAAAAACAGAAAAATGATCGATGACCAACGCAGCACAATTAATCGGTTAGCGGAAACTCCAAAAAGAAGGTAGTTCCCTCTCCAGCAATAGACTCAAACCATATACTCCCTCCGGCATGTTCTACTCCACGTTTTGCAATCGCTAATCCGATACCGGAACCTTCTGATTTGGTGCTAAATTTAGGTATAAATATCTTCTCTCTTATTTCTTCGGGAATCCCTTCGCCATCATCAGTGAATGTGATCCTTGCCTTGTTGTGTGTCACCTCCAATTCAATATCTAGATGACAAACCTGCCCGTCTGTCTTTGCTTGTGATGCATTAAGTATCAAGTTATTAAAAATACGGCCTAACAACTTCTCATCTCCAAAGACCCAAACAGCATTCTTTGGGATATTTGAACTCATCTCAATCTTATCTTCATGAAATAATCTCACAGATTTCTTTAAGACCTCTACCAAATTGATTCTCTCGTTTTGAGGCATTGGCATTTTAGCAAAGGAAGAAAAGGAGGTAGCAATATCACTTAATGTATCTACCTGACTTAGCAGATTGTCAATTGGTTTATTAAAGTCAGTATCAATCGCAGGAGCAGAAGATAGTACCCTTTTTAAATGCTGAAGTTTGAGCTTCATAGGCGTCAGTGGGTTCTTGATCTCATGAGCGACTTGTTGAGCCAACTCTCTCCAAGCACTTTCCTTTTCACTTAATGCCAAGGCCTTTTTACTCTTTTCGAGATTCAACAACATCTTGTTATATTCACCAACCATTAGGCCTATCTCATCATCTGCAGGCCAGGCCAAAGGCTCATTAATATTGGAAAAGGTAGTCTCTTTGATCTTTTGTGTTAAGTACTTAAAAGGATAAGTAAGTATTCTAGAAGCTAAGAATGATAAGACTACAAAGATTACGAATATGAAAGTGAACGAATTTAGGATGTTCGAAAGTATATCTCTCTGCTCAGTTTTAAGCTGCTCTTCTGAATCGAAGAACGGCATACTAAGAATACCTAAAAGCTCATTGTCTTGATTAGATCTAATACCATGGTAAGTAGACTTATAGCTCAGGTCTATATTGCCTACTTTTTCTTCAAGCAACTCTTCCTTCAAGCCTGATTCAAAAATACTCGCCATGGCCTTAGGATTGATATAAGGAGCCAAAAGATCATTCTCAAAGATCAGTCTTTGATTGGTAGCTATTAAATTTCCATCCGTATTAAATAAGTTAATATCAGCCCTTGCATATTGACTTATCTCACTGATCCTGTTTTCTAAGGCCTCATTATTTTCATTTTGACCTTCCAAAAACTGTTGTAATTGATTCGCAAGATTCTCTGCTGCACTCTCTGTAATTGTCAAATATTGAGTCTCGATGTTCTCTTCAACTGTACGATTGACTAATCTTAAAACAACTATACTTACAAGTATCAATGGTAAGAAAAAGGCGAAATTCAAAAGGATCTGGATCTTCGCTGAAATGGTTACAGATTGTTTTCTGGTATTAAAATAGCCTGCCGCAATACCAAAGATCACCATGATCAATCCAACTGTGAAAAGGAAGAAGATAGAGAAATTAGTGATGTTATATTGAAACGGATAATCATGACTTGAGATAACAAAGACCTGTTCATTGTCTTGATTTCTAACAGCAAAATGATCGTATCCGGCAAAATTTAGAGGGGCTTGAAAAATCTGATCTTCATTCAATAGACCCATTTCAAAATCTTTCCGATAATTAAAATCGCCTACATTGCTGACAAGTTTTCCATTCTCAAAAACAGCATAATCTAGATGCTGTAGGTCTGTACTTTCAGAAGTTTCATTCAAAAGTAGCTGCGGCAAAATACTGTTATTAAGCACTTCTTTTCTATCTAATTGAACTAAAACAAATCCTACGTTAACTCCATATCTACTTATCTCATTGAATAAGTAATATTGATTTTGAACAACTGGATAGTTACTTCTGTAGAAAAAAAGATCATCAAATTCTGTCTGGTTTTCAGCTATTCCATAGATCTCTAAATAAGCTTGATAATCAATAGGGTTATTAGAACCGATTTGAATACCGTTACCATTAAAAATTAAAACTTCTATCTCATATTTATCAAAATAATCACCGAGAAACACCCTTTGAATCTTTTGCCTGATCAGGTCTTTGGAAGAAAAAGGATTTGAAATATTGGCTTGAATCAATACATCTGACTCAATTCTATCTTTGGCCTGAGAAAGTAAAAACTCTGCTTCCAGATCATTATTCGATAGCAATCGAGTAGCTAAACTCCTCTTGTCTTGAAACCTCTCCTTCTCTATGTGTTCGCTCAATAAAATATTACAAGCACTTGCTACCAAAAGTGCAGTGGTAAACAAGTAGAGGAAAGTGGAATAATTGATCTTATACAGCTGCTCGGCAAACTTGAAATAATAGATAACAAATACATATGCAACTAAGGCAACTAGGACTTGAATGTAGATTGAATTAGTTAATAAAACCAGGATGACTGAAAGTAACTGAAGACCTCCAAAAATTATTACAACCTGCTTTGTTCGAATGAGTTTACTCAACTCTGAGCTTAAATATTGAGCAATCAGGAAAGGAATAACTCCTATGATGAAGATTGATAGATACGCTAAAAACTTGAATGGCGTAAAACTGATATCTGTTCCCACGTCAAAAGACCACTGAGAATTTCGAAATAATGACTGGACTTCTAAGCTGAAGTAAAATACCCCAAAAATTAGCAGCAAACCAGAAGCTAATGCTGAAACCAAACTAAATACAGCTCTTCTCTTTTGAGCACTTGTAAATCTTTTGAATGCATATACAACTATGAATAACAGCGAAAGCTGATTCAATAAAAAATCTCCTAATGATGGTTGCCAAACACTCTCGGCAAATTTGTCGGGTTGAAATAAAGATAGATCAATTACACTTAACGGATACTCAAAACGTAACATCAGATACCTTGCAATGATGAGGAATAGGCCTATCAAGGCAGTACCTCCAAAGATCATGTTCTGTTTCGCTAGCCGATTTGCATATTTGTAACCAGCTGCAAGAAAAAAGTAAGTTGCGCCTAAATATAGTAGTAAGATCAGAACCGCATAATTCGGGTAATCAATCTTCATTCTTTCAGAACCCGAAAAAGAGAAAAGATGAATACCCTCAGGTGAATAAATATTCAGTTGATCTTCACTAGATTCCTCTGAACTTAATGTAAATGAAGATCGACCAAAGATCTCTCCATTTAATCCATACTCCTGAAATGAATCATTCAATGGTACCTCGGAGCTTAAAGGAAGTAAAGCATAAATCTCTACTACTCTATTTTGGGAACTATTGATCACCCTCCGTTTGACAATATATTTTCCACTTTTTAGCTCTAGGAAACGATAGATATAGGCCCCATCTAAGGTTCCATATTTAGGGACAAATCTATTGGTACTCCAGTAAATGATCTCTCCATCTTCAAAAATGAAATAAGGCAACTGTTCATCACTTTCGAATCGATTGAAGAGCCTGCTCAGGTCTATGAGAGCAATATCTCCAACTTCTTGGAGCTTATTTTCAAGATCATTTAACTCTTCAAATAGATTTTGTTCAATAGTCGTTTGAGGAGAAACCCTTCTCTTTTGATCCGAAAATATAGATTCATCGATCACCAAGGTGAGAGCAATCAGTAATACACTGAATATAAATGCTTTGTGCTTAGAGAGTATTTGTTGGAACTGTGTCAAGCGTTACTACCTATCGGATTATTCTAGTGAAATCTAACAATAATTTCCTTTTCAAGGGTGATGATATCCAATAAGCAAAAATGTAGCCTAAAAAAGGAGTCTATTTCTTATCCCCACCAAATTTCAAGCCCCCAAACAAATAGAGGTAGAAGATTCTTGAATATCGGAACATAATAGGATAAAGAATTATAACTTCTGAGATAATAGCGATCATGTATACATTCTCAGAGACTGGATGGAAGAAGAAATAAATGATAAAGGCTGAAACCAGAAAAAGACCTACCGATAATCCATAACTGATATACATAGCACCATCAAAGAAGCGAGGCTCTCTTTCAAACTTAACGCCACATTCAGAACAGGTATCGTTGATCTTGGTGAATTTAGAAAGGTTATAGGATGAATGAGGAAAGAGTTTACCTTCTCTACATTGCGGGCATCGTCCCTGAATAACCGCTAATGCCTTAGACCGTTTTGACATTCCTTTTGCTTTTTCTACTGTATTTATACCAAATAAAGGCAATAACAGCGGCCATAATATATGGAGTAAAAAACAAGTAAAGTATACCTAAGTTCAAGTTAGCCGCCATTGAAGTCTCTCCAGCGCTCACAGTAGACTCTACAGAACCTCTACACATCGCACATTGAGCGTACCCTTCAAGGGATGCTAAAAGCATGAAGACAAAAACTAAATAAAACCGTTGTAATTTTCTCAACATTACTCAAAGTTAACGTTCAAACAGCTGAATTCCGATTAATGTACATAATAAGGACTGATCATTAAATATACTGCAACTCCAGTTACAGAAACATACAACCAGATAGGAAATGTATACTTCACAATCTTTTTATGCTTCTGTATCTTATCATTCAATGCATAAAAGAACGCCAATAAAACTAATGGCACTACTCCGATGGAAAGGAGAATGTGGCTGATCAATAAGCCATAATAAACGTACTTAATGGTACCTTCTCCTCCATATGGAGTAGACTCTGCACTTGCATGATAGAGGACATAAAGAACTAAGAACAAAGCACCAAGAATAAATGCGGCACTGTTCATCTGCTTATGTAGAATTATATTCTTCTTTTTCACTGCAACAAGCGCTATTACCAAACATATCGCAGTTAAAGTATTCACCACACCAATAGCGTGTGGAAGGTTATAAACCCAATCACCTAAACTTAACTTAGTAGGCAAAGACAACAAGATGGCTACTGCCAGAGGTATGGCAATCGAAAAGATCCGAATCCATACCATCGATTTTTCTTTTTGTAGTGTTTGAGACATTTTAATCTAATTCAGTTTTCAATATTCTTAACTCAAGAATCAGTCTATCGGTTTCTTCTCTTTCTAAGATATTATAATAGCCTCTAATTCTATTTTTCTTATCAACTAAGACCACTCTATTGTCTAAATCCGTCATTGCCATATCACAATACTTCAAAGCAGCCCAAGACAATGAATCCAAGTCCTTCACTTTCCAGAACTGATCTAAAAACTGAATCCGTTGATCGTAATCTGTTATATCAGACTTCTTCATCGCTATCTCATTGAGATAAGTAGCAAGTTCAACATCCGGATCATTAAAAAAGACATCTTGAACTCTTTCCAATTCCTCCAATCTCGTTTTAAGTACAGGACCATCTATCTTTTCGAAGTGAACTATATTAATCTGCCCTTCACTGACCAATTCACTGTTCACTATATATTGCTGTTTAGATTTATCTAGACATGGAGTAGATAATGAATCTGACAATCCATTTTCATAGTAAACTGGAATAGTGAATTCATTCCTTCCAAAGGCTTTTAGAAAGAGGAATATAAGCACGGGTAGTGCGATTAATAAAAAGAGAAAGACCGATTTCTTACGCATAGCTTATAAACAAAAAATCAGGCCATTTGATTAGCCTGATTTTGAAAAATAATATTCTTATACCAATTCAATTAGTGCTCTCCTTATGAATGTTCCGTTGCAGCTGGCTCATAATCAATAATTCCTCTGGAATCTTTGATTGCCCCCCCTTCTAAATTCACTAAGGCCACTATTAGCCATATAATGAACATCATAGGAAGGATAATTGAATAGATCAGGCCTTTCACCTCATGACCCAAGTGCATGAATTCAGAAACAATATAGAAGGCTTTAACAATTGTTAATCCTACGAAGATCACAGTTCTTAACATTCCAGCTTCCATTGTAAAGGCAAATACATATTCTATTGCAGTTACAATTGCAAGAATCAAAGCGACCTTCCAAATACCTTTAACTTTTTCTTTATCTAACGGCTGTACCGTTACGTTAGTAGTTTGTTCCATCTTGAAAAATCTATCAAATTAAGTAGAAGAAAGTAAATACAAAGACCCAAACAAGGTCTACAAAGTGCCAGTAAAGACCAACTTTTTCAACCATCTCGTAATGTCCTCTTCGATCATATAAACCAGTAGCTGCATTAAAGAATATAATCACATTCAATACTACTCCTGAGAATACATGGAAACCATGGAAACCAGTAATGAAGAAGAATAATGCAGCGAATGCAGGAGGGCCATATTGGTTAAAATTTAGGTTCGCACCAAAAATCTCATAATTCTCACGCCAGATACCATTGATCATTACATCACTGATCGTAGCTACATCAGTACCTTCAATAAAGTGAGACCACTCCCAAGCTTGACAGCCTAAGAATGCAAAACCACCGATAATTGTCCAAAGCATCCATTTTACAACACCTTTTCTGTCCATTCTATGCCCAGCCTCAACAGCAAGTACCATCGTAACAGAACTCAGAATAAGGATGAATGTCATCAAACCAACAAAGACCAATGGCAGCTCTACCCCATGGAAACCAGGGAAAGCTTCATATACCTTTTCAGGAATAGGCCAATATTCTGTTGAAAATGTAAAGGCTTCAGGATCTCCTTTGTATGCTGGAGCACTCCACCTTAGGAAGGCATAAGTGATCAGTAAACCGGAAAAAGTAAAAGCATCCGAAAGTAGAAAGAACCACATCATCAGCTTACCATAACTCGCCTTTAAAGGAGCTACGCCTCCACCCCAAAGGGTCTTTTTACTCATTGTAGCAGTAGTTGCCATAGATCAGGTTATTATTAATGATTCAGTAATAAAAATATGAACAAATAAATCCATAGTCCACCTAAAAAGTGCCACCATGTTGCTGACATCTCCATGTTCAGCATGTTTTTGGAGTGCACCTTATGTCTGAAGGACGAAATTAGCATATATATCAGATATATCACACCGCTAATCAAGTGAACCGCATGAATACCGGTGAATATGTACATAAAACTACCTGCAGGGTTTCCGACAAAGAAGACTCCTGCTTCAGTTAATTGATTCCAAGCCTCTATTTGACCAAATAGAAAAAGTACTCCTAATCCTGTTGTAATTGTCAGCGCGACTTTGACTTGCTCTAATTTATCTTTCTTAGCCGCTAAATATGCCCATTGCATGAATACACTACTCAGAAGTATGATTCCAGAGGTGTACCAAAGCATAGGCGGAATGTCATAGATCAACCAATCACCGTCAGCCTGACGTACAATATGTGCACTTGTAAAGGCTGCAAATATCATAACAACAGTTACGATGAACAACCATAGGGCAAACTTCTTAGGATGCATTGATAAAGGTTGTTGAACCGGAGTATCTACTAATTTGTAATTTTCTACCATCATTTCACCATATCTAATAAATACGCGATTTGAACGATCGGTAAATACAGGAAGGACCCAAACATGATCCTCAATGCAGATTTACGCGATTGGTCTTTCATTAACTTGATCGTAGAGGCTAGAAAAAGCACTCCACAAACTGTGGCGATTACAGCAGAATTTATCCCTGTTAACCCAAAATATGTAGGTAATAAGCCAAGTGGTATCAAGAATAAGGTATAGGTCATAATTTGGAAAGCAGTCTTCATATCTTTCTCTCCTTTTACAGGTAGAAGTTTGAACCCGGCTTTTTTATAATCATCATCGGCCACCCATGCTATAGCCCAAAAGTGAGGAAACTGCCAAACGAATTGAATACCAAAAATGATTAAGGCTTCATGAGAAATTGTTCCAGTAGCTGCAACCCAGCCTAATAGTGGCGGAAGTGCACCAGGGAATGCTCCAACAAAAACAGCGATTGGGCCTACTCTTTTTAGCGGAGTATACACAAAGCTGTATAATATCATTGAAAGAACTGCTAAACCAACGGTCAGTAGATTGGTCGAAACCCATAATAAGGTAATACCTACTAAGGCAGTGATCGCAGCAAACCAATATGATTCTTTATTATTAAGTCTTTCCGTAGGAAGTGGACGACTTTGGGTTCTTTTCATCAGTTTATCATAATCTTTCTCCAAGACCTGATTCACTGTACAAGAAGCCCCGCTGATCAACCAGCCACCCACAAACAGTGCTGCTAGTTGCATCCAATCTACTCTACCTCCCATGGCCAAGGCATAACCGAAGGCCGATGAGAACGCTACGAGTAGAGATAGTCTCATTTTCATCAACTCAATAAAGGATTTGATCCTTTGCATGAGTGATAATTGAATGCCAATATTTACTGAATTTTCAACCATTATTTCAGGCTAATTTCAATTCTTTATTTCTTAACAATAACCAGATGTAAAATTGTACACCTACGATAACAGTTCCCAGCAACAAATGTATTGGTTGTATAAATGCAGGAACTCCAAAATAAGCCATTAAAGCACCACTCATAATTTCCACAATCACAAATGCCAATAGCCACTTTGTTGGTCTAACCAACTCTCGCTTCCTAATACCTTCGTTGAATAACTTCCAGACGATATAAATATGGAGAGCAAGTAAAATGAGTGAATAGGACCTATGGATATAAAATGTCAATCCTAGGTTAGAAACCCATTCAGATCTTTCAAGGGTCTTAGCCAAAACGTCAATTGCCTCTCTCACTTGAGTACCCAATACAACCTGTATTATGGTTAGAGATAAAGTGAGTATAGTGATCCATTTAACTTTGGTAAGCCTGCTTGAACCGATAGATGTATTAGCTCTGATAGACCTGTAATAAACATAAATCAACAAACATACAATGGCTATTGCTAATAGCATATGCACTGTAATCATCCATGCCATCAAATTTGTACTAACTACGATAGAGCCAATCCAACCCTGGAAGCCTACTAATACAACTGCAACAAATGAAAGAACGGTAATAGGTCTGTCTTCTTTCCAAAACTTGATCGATAACACTGCAGTGACAAAGATCAGAATACCGATAACGGCCCCTATTAATCTATTTATATATTCTATCCAGGTTTTGGTAGCATTAAAGTCTTCCTCTTGAAGTACTTCAGGGTCGTTTAGAACCTTTGATGCTAAATCGTTGAAACCAAAGGCTGTTAAATAGTCAACAAACCTCTCATTCTTTTCAACTCTTTGCTGGACATAAATGTCTTTATAATCAATTGGGAGTTGAGCTACATCCGTAGGTGGAACCCAACTCCCAAAACATTTAGGCCAGTCTGGACAACCCATTCCTGAACCAGTAGTTCTTACTATGCCACCTACTGCAATAAGCACGTATACGGCTATAATAGTAACGGCTGAAAACCGTCTAAATAATTTCCCTTTAGTGCTTCGATTCATCTACCACAATCTCCTCAGCATCCATCTCTTCTTTCTCAAGCTCGATCAGATCGTTCTCATGAGGAAGGTTAGATTCCATAGTCTCTGAGAAAGGAACTGTTTGTGGAATAAAATCATCTTCAGCACCAGGCTTAGAATAATCATAAGGCCATCTGTACACATGTGGAATCTCACCAGGCCAGTTTCCGTGACCAGGAACTCTTGGCGTGGTCCACTCAAGCGTATTAGACTTCCATGGATTAGCAGGAGCTTTTCTTCCTCTAAAAATAGAGTAGAAGAAATTGAATAAGAAGATAAATTGACCAACAAACGCAAAGATAGCAGCCACAGAGATGAACATGTTCAAATCAGTAAATCCACTGAATGCGTCAAAATTGGTGAATGAGTAATATCTTCTTGGAAAACCAGCGATTCCTATGTAATGCATTGGGAAGAAAATCGAATAAATACCGATGAAGGTCAACCAGAAATGGATATAACCCAATCTTGCATCCATCATTCTACCAAACATTTTTGGGAACCAATGATAAACACCCGCCAAAAGCCCAAATCCTGAAGCTGCTCCCATTACTAGGTGAAAATGAGCGACAACGAAATATGTATCGTGTAATTGAATATCAATGGCAGAGTTACCTAAGAATATACCTGTAACACCACCTGATATAAATACTGATACTAAACCGATAGAGAACATCATTGCAGGGGTAAATACAATATTACCTTTCCATAATGTTGTCAAATAGTTAAAAACTTTCACTGCCGAGGGCACTGCAATAATCAATGTCAGGAACATGAATATTGAACCAAGGAATGGATTCAATCCTGAGACGAACATATGGTGAGCCCACACAATAAATGACAAGAATGTAATTCCCATCATAGAAATGATCATGGCTTTATAGCCAAAGATTGGCTTTCTGGAGTTTGTTGCAATGATCTCTGATGTTATACCCAATGCTGGTAGAAGTACGATATAAACCTCAGGGTGACCTAAGAACCAAAATAAGTGCTGATATAAAATTGGACTACCTCCCACATTTGGTAAAGCCTCTCCACCAATATAAATCTCAGAGAGATAGAATGATGTACCGAAACTTCTATCAAATACAAGTAATAATGCGGCTGCAAATAATACTGGGAATGATAAGATACCAATAACTGCTGTTAGAAAGAATGCCCAAATCGTCAGTGGTAGTCTTGAGAAGGTCATTCCTTTAGTTCTCAAGTTGATTACGGTCGTAACGTAGTTAATACCTCCTAATAAAGATGAGGCAATAAAGAATACCATTGCTACTAACCATAGCGTCATACCTAGACCTGAACCTTGTATTGCTTGTGGTAGAGCAGATAAAGGTGGGTAAACAACCCAACCACCAGCTGCTGGTCCTGTCTCAATGAAAAGAGAGGTCAACATGATCATACTAGATACAAAGAAGAACCAGTAAGAGAGCATGTTCATAAAACCTGAAGCCATGTCCCTTGCACCGATCTGCAGCGGTATCAAATAATTTGAGAATGTGCCACTTAGACCTGCTGTTAGAACAAAGAATACCATAATGGTTCCGTGCATTGTAACAAGTGCCAAGTAGAATTCTGGATCCAATGCCCCTTCTGGGTTAATCCATTTACCTAGAATTGGTCTTAACCAACCTAAATCAGCATCAGGAAAACCTAACTGAATTCTGAAAATTACTGATAAACCAGCTCCGATGATTGCCCATAGAATCCCAGTAATCAAGAATTGCTTGGCGATCATTTTATGATCTGTCGTGAAAATATATTTTGAAACAAATGACTGCTCGTGGTGATCATCATGATGATCGTCATGAGCGTGTACATCAATCTGTGCTTCTACTGCTGTTGCCATATCTGAATGATGTTAAAATTATTCGTTAATTCCGGCTGTTACTAATGCCAATTCTTTCATATCCTCAGGAACTTGAGACATATAATCAGGATTTTTAGACAACCAAGAAGCTTGGTCAGCTTTCCACTCCTCATATTCTTCAGGTTCCAAAACCACTACATTTTTCTTCATTGAAAAATGTCCTCTACCACAGATCTCAGTACAAGCTAATTCATAATTGAAATCTGGATTACCTTCTTCTACCCTCATTTCCTCTGTTGTCTTATTCGCGACAAACCAGAATTGTGTTGGCATACCTGGCACTGCATCCATTTTCAATCTCATATGAGGAATAAAAACTGAATGCAATACGTCTCTAGCTCTAATCTTTAATAATACAGGCTTCCCTTTTGGGATTACCAATGAGTTATTGATAAAGTCATCATAGTTTGCTCTATCAGAGAAATCTTGTCCATGTTGATTGATAGCATCTATAAGTCTATAGTCATAATCACCCACTTCATTATCCATTCCTCCATAACGTAATGACCATGCAAATTGAAAGCCCATTATCTCTATCTGTTCTGCATCTTCTGGTGCCTCACTCATGATTCCATCCCAAGCCATCCAGCCTGAAATAACCAACCATGTTAACACAATAGCTGGAACACCTGTCCACAAATACTCTAATTTGTTATTGTGTGGATAAAAGAGCGCTTTTCTTTTCTCATTATATCTGTATTTATAAGAGAAGTAGAATAGTAGAATGTTTGTAATAACAAACACAATACCGGTGATCCACATGGTTCTCCAGAATAATTTATCTGTCAATTCACCATGCTCAGATGCAACGGGAGGATCATAAGCATCAAAATTTGCCCATGAATACCAAGCGGCTAATCCGAAGAACAACACCATGAACACCATCATCATGGCAGCATTAATGTTATTACTACTCTTCGTTGTCTCCTCTCCCGTACCCTTAACAACATTAACTAGTCTAGTAATTCTGAAAATTAACAACAGAATTGCGACTACTAAGAAAACTGCAAGTGCTATATAAAAACCGAACATACTCTTATATCTAAATTATATATGATGATGTTTAGCTTCTGCCAACATTGGATGATTCTCAGGAACCAAATTGAATGAAGACAGAGCTCTCATTACTACAAATACAAATGCTGACCCGAACATTAAGTACATACCGATCTCGGTGAACCCGAAGAATCCGCCTTCTCCCATAGTTCCAGGAGTCATCATCAAATAGAAGTCAATAAAATGACCGAACATTACTACTATACACACAATCTTCAGGAATACATTGAGTCTCTTAGCATCTCTTGTCATTAATGCCAAGAATGGGAAGAAGAAGTTCATGATTAGATTCACGAAGAAGAATGGTGCATACTTATCACTAAGCATTCTCTCAACAAAATAAACTGACTCCTCAGGAATATTTGCATAATAGATTAGCAAGAATTGAGAGAACCAGATATAAGTCCAGAAGATACTGAATGCGAAAACGAACTTACCTAAATCATGTAAATGGTTAGAAGTAACCTGAGGAAGGTAACCTGCTTCTTTAAGAAGAACTGTTACAAGAGTAATAAAAGCCATACCCGTAACAAACCAACTTGCGAATACATACCAACCAAACATTGTTGAGAACCAGTGCGTGTCAATCGACATTACCCAGTCCCAAGCAGAGACTGAAGAAGAAACAGCAAACACGATCAAGAAAATGGCAGACCACTTTCTCATCTTGTGCCAATAACCATCTCCACCTAACTCATCTTCTGCTAGCGATAAGCCTTTTAATTTTCTAAATAAAAAGATCCATGCCCCAAAGAAAATCACCATTCTTAAAATAAAGAATGTGGGGAAACCACCTCCTTCACCTAAGAAGAAGAAGCTACTTTTTCCAACTATCAAGGAATCATAATGAGCACCACCAACCTCATATAGATCAGAGTGTGTCCAATGAAATACATCATGATTCACAAAAAACCAACTGGCAATCATTAAAACCCCTGCCGGTAAAACCCAATGCCCCATGGCAAGTGGAATTCTCACAATGTAAGCCGACCAACCTGCCTGTGCTGCGTATTGAATGGCAAAGAAGAAAATTCCAATAAGGCCAAGTCCTACAAAATAAACATTGTTTATCCAAAGGTCAACTTTAAACCTTTTGAACCATCCTGCTTCATGACCTCCTTCTTCTGCCTCAGCATCAGCTATAGTCAAAACTTGCATATCTGCATTAGTTATAGCATCAGCGTGTCCTTCATCATGTTGCTCTGTATCATGATCATCACTATGCTCTTCGCCACCATGCTCTTCATGTTTTTGCGGAAATAGACCTCCGATCAACAACATAACCGCGCCCACTACAAAGGTTATAGTGATCTTCTTCTTAAGTCCCGCGCCAAATTCAAATCTTTCGTTTGCCATTGCTTAAAAAATTTATGGATTATTGTTGTTGTAATGTTTGAACATATCTTGAAATCTTCCATCTTTTCTCAGGACTGATCTGAGAAGCATGGGGCCACATTCTTCTGATTCCGTGAGTGATCACATGAAAAATATGTCCTTGGGAAAGATCTCTTTGAGCTGGTGCGTTATATGAAGGAACTCCACCATATACCGCTGCTACTTTACCACCTGCTTGTCCATTCGGACCATGGCAATGTTGACAAAACTCTACATACAATCTTTTACCTTCAGCAATGATCTCTGGAGTAGCTTCAAACGGATTTTCCATTTTTGCAGCTTCTTCGATATCATCCTTTTCAAGTCTATAAGGTAATATGTCTGCGTAAGATCTTTTCACTGTACCTTCTACTGGTTTTCTTACATTCTGTGCATAAGGATTGTTCGGATTTGAATTATAAAATTCACCCTTTTCATCCCCTCTATTGCTCAACCATTGCCCTGCACTTTCATCCTTCACCTGAGTTAGTGGTTCGTAAGGTACAGAGTGATACATTTGAGGAGCATATTCCAAGCCAGGGTCATCGCCACTAGCTCCACAACTTGCCAATGTTACAAAGGCTAAAGCTGGAATAAATACTTTCAATTTTTGAATCATATCTAGAGAAGGCTTATTCATCAACATCTTTATCATTTACTTCAACAGCTCCTGACTCTTGCAACAAACTGTTGATCGATTTGGCTTCCATGGCAGAGTTTCTCCCAAGGTCAATTGCCATCACATGCTTATCATCTGTAATTCTAAGATCTAGCATCTTAGGATCTTTCCACGGTTTCAAATCACTCGAAACCAAGAATGTTCCTACCATACCAAACGCAGCTAATAACACAGTTAATTCGAATGTTACAGGCACAAAATCTGGAAGAGATACATAATCTTTACCACCAATGATCATTGGCCAGTCTACACCGAGCATCCAGATCTGCATAACTAAAGCTAATGTGGTACCCAAAGCACCAAACATGAATGCAGCTATTGGAAGTCTTGATCTTTTATATCCTAATTCTTCATCTAGTCCATGAACTGGGAATGGGCTGTATACCTCATCGATCTTAACCCCAGCTCCTCGAACTTTTCCAACCGCTTTCAATAAAACGTCTTCGTCATCGAAAACTCCAAGTACAAATTTCTTAGTGTCGCTCATGATTATGATGCAGTTTTTTCTGAGGATGATTTGATAATACTCTTAACCTCCGCCATGTTGATCACTGGGAAGAACTTCGCAAATAGGAAGAACGCAGAGAAGAACAATCCAAAGGTGAAAACATAAACTCCCACATCATACATGGTTGGGTAGAACATTGCCCAAGATGAAGGAAGATAATCTCTATGTAATGAGGTTACAATGATCACAAATCTCTCGAACCACATACCGATGTTCACGATGATAGAAAGAATAAAGGTTGCAGCGATACTTGTTCTGATCTTCTTGAACCAGAATAATTGAGGAGAGATCACGTTACAAGTCATCATTGACCAGTATGCCCACCAGTAAGGACCTTGCATCCTATTATAGAAAGCATATTGCTCAGCCGGCACTCCTGAATACCATGCAATGAAGAACTCTGTGATATATGCAATACCTACAATTGAACCTGTTACGATGATCACAATGTTCATCATTTCAATATGCTCAATTGTTATATAGTCTTGTAATTTGAAAACCGCTCTTGTGACAATCATCAAGGTAAGTACCATGGCAAAACCTGAGAAGATCGCACCTGCTACGAAGTAAGGTGGGAAAATTGTAGTGTGCCAACCCGGTATTACTGAAGTTGCAAAGTCAAAAGATACGATGGTGTGTACTGAAAGTACTAATGGCGTTGCCAAACCAGCTAAGATCAAGGATACAGATTCAAATCTACCCCATGTTTTAGCTGCACCATCCCAACCCAATGAAAGGGCTCCATATATTTTTCTTCTTATTCCAGTTGCTCTGTCTCTGATCGTTGCAAAGTCAGGTACTAAACCTATGTACCAGAAAACAAGTGAAACAGAGAAGTAAGTTGAGATCGCAAAAACGTCCCACAACAGTGGAGAGTTGAAGTTAACCCAAAGTGAACCGAAAGTATTTGGTAGAGGTAGTGCCCAATAAGCACCTAACCATGGCCTACCCATGTGAAGAATTGGGAATTGAGCCGCACAAATTACAGCAAAGATAGTCATCGCTTCAGCTGCACGGTTAATTGACATTCTCCATTTCTGCCTGAAAAGTAAAAGAATCGCTGAAATAAGCGTTCCTGCGTGACCAATACCAACCCACCAAACGAAGTTAGTAATGTCCCATGCCCAACCTACAGTTTTGTTCAGCCCCCACATGCCTATTCCTTCCCAAAGTGTTGCAGCAACTGCTACAAAACCAATGAGAAGCGTAACGACTGAAATACCAAAAGCCATCAACCAGAGCTTAGAAGGCTTGCCTTCTACTTGCCTACAGATGTCTTCGGTAACATCATGGACGGTCTTACCGCCTGTGATTAAAGGTTTTCTTACGGATGAAGTAACCTGCATATTCTTTCGGTTTTATTTATGCTTCTGTTGATTCTTTAACCTTATTTCTGATCTTAGTCATGTACCATACGTTTGGACTGACATTGATCTCTTCCAATACGTGATAAGCTCTGTCCTCATTCACAACTCTGTCAGTAGCTTTTGTACCATCACCCATTTCTTTCTCTTCAATTTGAAGCTGTTGAGAAATTCTTGAGTTAGGATCGTTCAAGTCACCAAAAGTAATTGCGTCAGAAGGACATGCCGTTGCACAAGCTGTATTGATCTCACCATCCACTGGTCTTCTGTTCTCACGCTTGGCAGCCAATTTACCAGACTGGATTCTTTGTACACACATGGTACATTTTTCCATTACACCTCTAGAACGAACAGTAACATCTGGGTTCAATACCATTTTACCCAGGTCATTATTCATAGAAGTGTTCTTATCAAATTGCGTATTATCATGATACTTGAACCAGTTGAAACGTCTTACTTTATAAGGACAGTTGTTAGCACAATATCTTGTACCAATACATCTGTTGTAGGTCATCTGGTTAAGACCTTCAGTACTATGTGTTGTAGCAGCTACTGGACAAACAGTCTCACAAGGAGCGTTATTACAGTGCTGACACATCATAGGCTGGAATGTAACTTCTGGGTTAGCAGAAGCTTCTTCCAATTCTTTTTTATTTCCGGTTGGATTAGCAGCAGAATAATATCTATCGATTCTTATCCAAGCCATTTCTCTTCTATTGAGAACCTCTTCTTTACCAACTACTGGAATGTTATTCTCGGCCTGACAAGCAACAGTACATGCTGAACATCCAGTACAAGAGTTCATATCGATAGTCATGGCCCAATGGTGGTTGTTATACTCGTGTCCACCCCAAAGAGTGATTTTTGAAGGTTTTACGAACTCACCATCCTTGTAGATCTTAGGATACTCTCTTCCTGCTGTAGTGTCCTCTTTATATTCATCTAAAGTAGCTTCTTGAATCACATTCTCACGCCCCATGTAAGTTTGGTGAGTTTGTGTTTGAGCTATACTGTAAGATTTGCCAGTGGCTGCTACAGAAACACCAGCCAACACCTCCATAGTATTAGCACCATTAAGTTTGGTCATTAATGGATAAGCATTAACTCCAAGTTCGTTAGCAACTCTTCCGGCATTTGTTCTACCATAACCAACTGCTAGTCCAACAGTTCCTTCTGCTTGACCAGGCTGAACCAAAGCAGGAACTTCCATGCTCTGACCACCAACTGTCAAAGTCAATAATTCTGTTGCACCCTCATCCATGCTAATGCCCATTTCATTGGCCAATGACATTGGAATTGTTAAGTAGTTATCCCATGTGGCTTTTGTGATAGGATCAGCCATCTCTTGAAGCCATGGGTTATTCGCTTGAGAACCGTCTCCAATTGCCACTTTTTGATAAAGCGATAATTGAATTCCGTTTCCTTGTGTCTTATAATTCTGTGCGATGCTAGTGGCAGCCATTGTAGCAGCATTAGCATCAAATGAGTAAGAATTATCATTTCCACCTAATTCTAAAACACCATCGTACAATGCCTTATCCCAGAACATTTGGAAGTTTGACATCTGAGATTGTGCATTGAAATAAGTTTCTCTCCAATTATTCTGTAAGTATGTATAGTACTCAACATCTGAACCAGCCCATTTCAAGAATGATTCTGGAGCTTGTCTAGTACTGAATAAAGGAGCTATCGTTGGCTGAGATAATGAAATATGCCCAGCTCTTAGTTCTGCGTCATTCCACTGCTCAAGGTAATGGTGATCTGGAGCAACATATTGTACAGCAGAAGAAGTTTCATCCATTCTGTCCGAAGTAGATACAGTTAAGCTAGCTTTAGAAATAGCCGAGCTCAATGCAACAGATTCAGCAGAATTATATAATGGGTTACAGTTGAAGAAGATCACTCCTGAAATTCTTCCTGCATTTAGATCTTTCGCTAGGTTAGACATAGCCATGTCGTCACCTTGACGGTAATGAACTGGAGCACTCGTGTCGATAGTTGAACCATAGTTACCCAACATGGCATTGATACCATTGATCAAAACTTGAACTGCCGGATCATTTGATCCGCATACCACAAGTGACTCTCCTCTGTTTGCCCAAAGGTCATTAGCTGCAGCTGCCATATGAGCAACATCACCAACATTTCCTCCACTTACTTTAGGCTGACCGGCTTTGGCTGCCACAGCATTGTACATAGCTGCAACTAGCGGGCCTACTTGAGATGGTTTAACTGGAGTTCTATAATCTGCATTGGCACCCGTTAGCGAAAGGTTAGACTCAAACTGATAGTGTCTAGACATTTCTCTATGATGCTCATTGATCTTTCTTGTTTGAGCGTATTGCTTAGAAAACTGGATCGGAGAGATCCAAGTACCTAGGAAATCTGCCCCTACACTGACAATTGCCTTTGCTTGACTAAAGTCATATGAAGGAATCATTGATTCTCCGAAAGATCTTCTATTACCTTCTGAAATACCGTATGAAGAAACAGCATCGTATGTTACGTGCTGAGTGGTTGGATATTTTGCGACAAACTCACCAACAGCTTTTTTAGTCGTTGGGCTCAAAACAGAATTACTTACAATTCTGATCTGACCTCCTTGAGAAGAAATATTATTCAGCTTAGCTGTAATTTCTCTATCAAGCGTCTCCCAATCAGTTTCGGCATTATCTTTCATAGGACCCGCTAATCTTTCCTTATCGTAAAGGGAAAGAACAGAAGCTTCCACTTGAGCATTCGTACCACCTTTTGTTATAGTACTGAATCGGTTTCCTTCAACTTTGATTGGTCTACCTTCTCTTGTCTTTACAACTACGCTAACAGCATCTCCACCATTTACATAAGTAGAGGCATAATAGTTAGGCACAGAAGGATCAACATCAACAGGCTTATTAAGATAAGGAATAGCTTTTCTTACTGGTGCCTCACAAGCTGCTAAACTAGCTGCCGCAATACCAAAGCCCATAAGCTTTAAGAAATCCCTTCTGTTGTTGGTTTCACCACCTTGTTCGCTGATAGGAAGGTATTCTGGAAATTCCGACTCGTTCTTTTTAACAAAGTCAGGATCGTTCTTCAATTGCTCGATACCTTTCCAATATGTTTTTTGATTTTCTTTCATTGTATATCAATCAGAAATCGCGAATTCAATTAATTAATAGTGACACTTAGCACATTCCAAACCACCCATATCTGCTACAGTCATAGGTGTAGATGAACTAGCATTGTGCAATTCAACTAGCTTGTCATAATAACCATTACCATCAGTATTCAGACTGGTATTTCTGTGACAGTCAATACACCATCCCATAGTTAGTGGAGCGTGTTGTTTAACTACTTCCATCTCTTGGATCTCGCCATGACATGTTTGGCATTCGATCTCACCCACTTTTACATGCTGAGAGTGGTTGAAGTAAGCCAAGTCGGGTAGGTTATGTACCCTTACCCATTCTATGGGTTCACCAGTTTCTTGAGCCGTATAAAGTTTTTGAATTTCAGGAGAATCAGTTTTGATAAAATTGTGACAATTCATACAAATATTCACCGATGGAATATTTGCGGATTTTCCAATCTCTACTCCAGTATGGCAATATTGACATGCAATCTCATACTCACCGGCATGAAGTTGGTGAGAAAATGCAATTGGCTGCTTAGGAGCATATCCTTGTTGAACACCAATAGTATAAAGTCCATCTATAACATTCTTCGCGGCTAGAGCTATGACTAAGAACGTGATTATGCCAATAACCGTAGGACTTTTAAGGAACCCTGAAAGGCTGAATTTCTCATTTACAACTTCCTGATCAACCTCTGTAAGCTCTTCTTTATCCTGAAGATACTTTTTAAGAACACTGATGATCAAAGCAAGTACAACCAAAATAAGCAGAAGCACTACTATCAATGCACCTACGATGATGTTAAGGTAAGTAGATGGGATCCCTCCACCTTGAGCAGATACTTCTCCACCCGCAGATGCTGCTGATCCTTGAGCGGCTGGAGGATTTTCTTCAGTATCCCTAACATATGCCATAATTGACAAGATCTGATCGTTCGTCAGATCGTAAGGCTGCATAACCAATTGGTTGTATTCTTCATACAAATCATTTGCCTGCTGATCGCCCGAAGCAATTAAAGCTTGAGAGTTTTTCACCCAAGAATAGATCCATTCAAGGTCTCTCCTATCGTATACCCCGCCTAATGCAGGGCCAACTAATTTGGCATCTACTCGGTGACAAGTATTACACTGATACTCACTAAATAGAGATTCACCTTGTGAGATGATTTCAGGGTCCGTAGGAACAGCATCTCTTTGAGCCAATGCTTCTTGCCCCGAAAAAACAAAACAGCATACTATCAGGCATACTGTCGCATAACGAACTATGGTTGTTTTAGCTACCATGTAAAGTCTTTTTTTGATCACAGATTGTCTCAGTTGTACAAACGTGTGGCAAAGGTAGTATCGGAAGGCCTTATTTCAAACTAAATTTTACAGATGAAAACAAGTCTTAGGGACTATCAAATTCTAATTCAATCATTTGATATTCAATATGTTGAATACTATATAGGATACTACTATTTTATTTAGAATTAATATAAATAGTCGCCATCTATTGATTTTACGCAACCTTGAAAATTGCCCAAAATTGAACTGTTAAGACTACCAATTAGACAACATAAAATAGAAATTAATTTATTGGATTGCTCAAAAACGTTAAACCAGCAACTTATCAATTAGAATAATGAGCATTCCTTCGGAAATCTTATCTAAAGCCCTCCCAAGTTGAGGACTGGTTTAACAAACACAAGTCTTTTTCACTTCCTTATTCACATTGGTGTAAACAAAAAAAAGTGACCTTAATAGGATCACCTTTAATTGTTGAGGCGTTGAGCGGATTCGAACCGCTGTACAAGGTTTTGCAGACCTCTGCCTAGCCACTCGGCCACAACGCCTTAATTGGAAGCGCAAATTTAGAGATATTCACCAATTGCACCAACAATTCATCAACTATGTGTAAAGAAAAAAGCATCCCGTTTGAGAGGGATGCTTTTTATCATATTTATATCTGTATTATTCTTTGTCAGATTTGTCTTCTGACTTGTCTTCTTTCTCTTCAGACTTCTCAGCTTTCTTTTCAGTCTTCTTAGTTTTAGACTTAGCCTCTGCTTTGTCAGCCTTTTCAGCTTTCTCTTCAGTAGCATCATCTTCTTTCTTAGTAGACTTCTTCTTGGTATCTGCAGCTTTCCTCTCGTTAGTTTTCTTGGTGTTATCCTCCATTTCAGCTTTCAATGCAGAAAGTGCATCCAAGTCTCCTAGTGTCGCTGAATCTGCAGGTGCAGCTTTCTTAGGCTTAGCACCGCCACCTACACTCTTCTTAGGAGCAGCAGGTTTTACTTTATCAGCATTATCAGGATTATGAATATTGGTATGAGAAAGTACAATTCTCTTATCGTCTTTAGAGAACTCTACTACTTGGAAATCTAAAGTTTCACCTACTGAAACCATAGAGCCGTCTTCTTTCTTCAAATGCTTGTTAGTTGCAACTCCTTCTAAACCGTAAGGTAGTTCTAGAGTAGCTCCTTTATCATTTTTAGAGATCACAGAACACTTATGAGTAGATCCTGGAGTAAATACTGTTTGGAAAGTATCCCATGGGTTCTCCTCAAGTTGTTTGTGTCCAAGAGCAAGTCTTCTATTATCGATATCGAGTTCTAATACTTGTACTTCAAGCTCATCACCTACTTTAACAAATTCAGATGGGTGTTTGATCTTTTTAGTCCAAGACAGATCAGAAACGTGAACCAAACCGTCAATTCCTTCTTCAAGCTCAATAAACAAGCCGAAATTAGTTAAGTTTCTAACGATACCGGTGTGGTTTGTACCAACACCATATTTGGTCAATACGTCTGACTTAGTCCATGGATCTTCGGTCAACTGCTTGATACCAAGAGACATTTTTCTCTCTTCTCTGTCTAGCGTAAGAACAACTGCCTCAAGCTCATCACCAATGCTGATGAAATCTTGTGGGTTTCTCAAGTGCTGAGACCATGACATTTCAGATACGTGTATAAGACCTTCAACACCTGGAAGAAGTTCTAAGAACGCACCGTAATCAGCAACATTGACAATTGAACCTTTAACTTTCGATCCAACTTCAATTGCAGAATCTAGTTTATCCCAAGGATGCTCAGTCAGCTGCTTCATACCGAGAGAGATACGTTTCTTATCGTCATCAAAATCAAGAACAACGACATTCACTTTCTCGTCTAAATTCAACACCTCTGCTGGGTCGTTAATTCTACCCCAAGAGATATCAGTAATGTGAAGTAGACCATCAACACCACCAAGGTCAATAAATACACCAAAGTTGGTCATGTTCTTAATCACACCTTCTAGTACTTGACCTTTCTCTAGGTTTTCAAGGATCTCAGCTTTTTGCTGCTCAAGATCTTTCTCGATAAGTACTTTGTGAGATACTACAACGTTGTCGTTAGAGTAGTTGATCTTAACTACTTTAACTTCCATTTTCTTACCTACGAAAATATCGAAATCTCTGATCGGCTTAACATCGATCTGAGAACCCGGAAGGAATGACTCTACACCGTAAATATCTACGATCAAACCACCTTTGGTTCTTCTTTTTACGAAACCTTCGATAACATTATCGTCATCAAGTGCACTTTGGATCAACTCCCAAGCTCTAACGATCTTCGCTTTTCTTCTTGATAGAACGAGTTGTCCTAAAGAGTTTTCTTGCTCTTCAATGTATACTTCTATCTGATCACCAACTTTTAGATCTGGTGTGTCTCTGAATTCAGAAGCACTTACCAATCCATCAGATTTGTAACCGATGTTCAATACTACATCTCTGTCACCAATAGAAACAATAGTTGCTTTGATAACCTCTTTTTCTTCGATAGAGTTGAGCGTATCTTCGTACATAGAAGACATCTCTTCTTTCTCTTTCTTCGAATAGCCATCTCCAAAACCACCAGTTTCAAAGTCTTCCCAATTGAATTCTTCTTTAGGTGCTTCTTCTTTCTTTTTTGATTCAGCTTTCTTGGCAGTTTTCTTTGTCTCTTCAGAAGCAGGAGCTTCCTCTTTAGACTCTTTTGCCTCGGCTTTAGGAGCCTCTTTTTCTTCTGCTACTTCTTTGGATTCAGTAGCTTTTTTCTGAGCAGTGTCTTTTTCTTCAACAACTTCCTCAGTTACTTTTTTTTCTTCTGACATGTTAATGCGCCCTGTGATTACTCCTATCGCTATACAGAGCCTCTAGCGAAGGATTTTTGTTCAACATTCCCGAGTTCTCGGAACCGCCTCTTTTGAAACGGACTGCAAAGGTAGGAATTAATTTGAAAATGAAATAATATGTTGATTTGATAATGAAGTTGAAAGTATAAAGGTTTATTTATCTAGTCCTGAGTCTAACCAAGTATCAACCTAGTTAGATCAAGAGCTATTTTGAAATTCGGAGTTAAAAACCTAATGTAGATGCTTATCTAATTTCTTTAAATTCACAGGTCTAAAGTCAGAGACTCCCCCTTGCCCTGAATGTAAGTCTCCTTATGGATATCCAACTGGTCAAACCTTAATGTGCCCCGAATGCGGCCATGAATGGACCCTGGAAGAAAAGTTAGATCAAGAAGATCATATCAAAGATTCAAATGGTAATATACTTACAGATGGTGATTCAGTTATTGTCATCAAGGACCTTCCTGTTAAAGGAATGCCAAAACCTGTAAAAGCAGGCACTAAAGTGAAAAACATAAGACTTGTAGACGGACACCATAACATAAACTGTAAAGTAGATGGCTTTGGATCAATGGCCTTGAAATCGGAATTTGTAAGGAAGGCCTAATACTAATTCACACTCAAATACTTCATCCATTGTTCGGAGGTGAAACCACTGAAGTTTCGGACGAACATTATATAGGATGGCTTGAAAGGCTTTTTAGCCAATGGCATCTCTGCCTCCTCGGGACTTTTATCTCCTTTTAATGAATTACACCTTTTGCAAGCTGCCACTAAGTTGTTCCATGTTGATTTCCCTCCTTTGGATTTAGGGATCACATGGTCCAGCGTAAGGTCCTTACTACTTCCACAATATTGACATTTCTGACCATCTCTTTTAAATACATTTTGCCTAGATAGGAGAACGCTTTTATAAGGTATGAATATGTACTTCTGAAGTCGAATCACTGAAGGCATTGGATAGTCATCTTTGACCGTTCTAATTTTTTGCTGAGGATCGTCATGGACTAACTCAGCTTTTTCCAGAAAGATCAAAAGGAAGGCTCTCTCTGCAGTACAAACAGATAGTGGAGAATAATCTTGATTCAGAACGAGAACTCGTCTCATTTTATTTAATAATCCTTTTCAGCCTAAAGAAATGATGAGTATAACGATTTTGTTCTAAATTCTTAATGCCTTTTTCATCAAAGGCATCTACGCGAACAATTCCTGAAGCATGTATGATTTTTTCCTCCTCACAAATAATTCCGACATGATTCATCTTGCCCTCTGCGTTATTAAAGAAAGCTAAATCTCCAGGCTCAGCCTCTTCAAAAGCCACCTCTTTCCCTTTAGTGATTTGCTCTGATGAGTCTCGAGGGAGTTTATAACCAGCAGTTTTAAAAACTATTTGAGTAAAACCAGAACAGTCTATTCCAAATGGAGTTCTTCCTCCCCAAAGATAAGGGGCATTCAAATATTTATTGGCAAAGTTGAGCATGGCTGAGACACCCCACTTCTGGTAAATGGTCTTGGATGTCCCATTAAAAGCAACATTCTCCTCATCTTTAAAAATGGGGTTATTCAAGAGTGGTAATATTGAGCCAGCTACTATGTGATTGATCTGTTGTTTGAAAAGAATCTTTGAGACAAGATCTGTACAGATCTTATATTCTGTTTCATCAATTTGTACAAAGTACTCCTTAGATATCGAATGATGCTGCTTTTTGTCTATCCACCCTTCATAAGCATCATAAGCATTTTGGATTTTTAGCCATTGCTTGTTTTCTGACTCTTCGATGACAGTGTAATGCTCTCCAAAAAGTAATTGAGATATGATCTCTGAACTGTCTGAAGGTTCATCCCTCAAAGGAATCATACTAAGCCTTAAAACACCATAATCTAATATCTCCATCAATACTTCATTCTTTGAAGGTCTCTTTTGACATCGCGCTCCTTAATCGAATCTCTTTTATCATGCACTTTTTTACCCTTGGCAAGTGCTATCTGTAATTTAGCAAATCCCCTATCACTTATAAACAACCTAAGTGGGACAATGGACATTCCTTTTTCCTCAGTCTTAGCCAAAAGTTTTTTCAATTCCTGCTTATTGAGTAGAAGCTTTCGTTCTCTGGTTTGCTCGTGATTGTAATGAGTACCTTGTGTGTAAGGACTTATATTCATCTGTTTGACCCAAAGTTCTTCTTTTCTAAAGAAGCAATAAGCCTCGGAGATTGTGGCTTTTCCTTCTCGAATAGATTTAATTTCTGTACCCATTAATTGCATGCCGGCCACATACTTATCAATGAGTTCGTATTCATAGCTCGCTCTTCTATTTTTAATATTGATATTATTTGAAAATCGCTCTTTGTCCTTCTTCGCCATACTAATCCAAACTACTAAATAACTTTTCAATTTTCACCTTGGACAGGATCTTTTGTCCTGTACTACCCGTAGCTACTAGTCTTTCTCCCGACTTAATTTCAATTTGGCAGATAAGCTCATTACCCCTTATGCTTTTTATCTGGGCCATTATAATGAGTTCATTTCCAACCAAAGCTGGTGAATGATGATTGATAGTAACTGCTGTCCCAATACCCTCTTCATCATCCTCTTTCATGTCCAATACAAAAAGCCTGCTAGACCATTCTATTTCGCGAGCCAAAGCAAAAGTTGAGCATACAGAATGAACTACGCCAGAATCAAACTTGGCCACATCTTCTATAGTGACTAAGTAGTTATGCATTTTAACATCCCCTACTTTAAAAATTTCTTTCATGAAGTAATTATATCAAACCTTCATTCTGGGCAGTGCGCTTACCCCTTGGTCCACAAATTCATTGGCTAAGAACTTATAGTGCCCTGCCATAGCGATCATGCCCGCATTATCTGTACAATATTCAAAACTAGGAATAAAAACATTCCACTTTTCCTTGATTGCCAATTCATTCAACCTGTCTCTTAATCCACTGTTTGCGGATACCCCTCCTGCGATCGCCACCTCTTTGATCTTATACTGTCTTGCTGCTTTTTTCAATTTGTTCAATAACATATTGATCAAGGTCTTTTGAATACTTGCGGCTAGATCGGCTTTATTCTCTTCGATGAATTTAGGGTTTTCTTTTAACTGATCCCTGAAAAAATAAAGTACGGCCGTTTTAATTCCACTGAATGAATAGCTTAATCCCTTCATTTCTGATTCAGGAAATTGGTATCTATGAGGATCACCTTGCCGGGCCAATATATCAACTTGAGGACCTCCTGGATATCCCAGGTCCATCATTTTTGCCACTTTATCAAAAGCCTCTCCAACAGCATCGTCTTGTGTTTCTCCAACAACCTCCATTTTCAAATGGTCTTTCACCAAGACTATTTGAGTATGCCCTCCACTAACAGTTAAGCATAGAAAAGGAAAGGCGGGCTTTGGTTCATCAATGAAATGAGCCAAGATATGAGCATGCATATGATTCACCTCAACTAATGGAATATTTAATGAAAGGGCAAGTCCTTTCGCAAAAGAAGTACCCACTAAAAGAGCACCCATAAGCCCTGGCCCTCTAGTAAAAGCAACTGCACTCAGTTCGTCTGGAGAAATGGCAGCATTTTTAAGTGCTTTATCTACTACAGGTACGATGTTTTGTTGATGAGCTCTACTCGCAAGCTCTGGCACAACTCCTCCATAATTTTCATGCACAGATTGCGTTGCGACTATATTATTGAGTACTTTGCCATTGACCGCTACAGCAGCAGATGTCTCATCGCAAGATGATTCGATGGCCAAGATTTTTATATCGGAAAAAGGCATTGAAGGAGAAAATTAAAAGATCGCAAGTTATTAAAAAACGGATTGTCAAATCAATCCTGTGGGTAATCGCCTCTCCCTTTATATTGTTGGCTTTAATTTTTCTTCTCATCCACTTACCGCCTGTTCAAAACTATATAATTTCAGAAGCTACCACTTACCTCACCGAAGGTACAGGTTATCAAACTAAAATCGGTTATGCCAATATCAAATGGTTCAATTCTATTGCCTTAGATGATGTGAAAATATATGATCAGGAAGACATTCTGATGATAGGTGTTGAAGAGTTAGCTTTAACATTTTCATTGAGTGACCTCCTAGGTAAGAAAGACATTAAAACCAAAGAAGCTTGGCTGAAAGGTGCCGATGTGAACTTAAGAAATATTGCAACTGGAGGACTAAATGTAGAAGATTGGGCTGACAGGATCTCAGACCTAAGTGCATCAGAGGATACAATAACGACCGAGCCGTCAATTTTTACTTTAGATCAAATCACTCTATTGAAATCTAAATTTAGCATCTCTGATAGCCGAAAAGACAGTATCAAAGACGGCTTTGATTACAATCATTTTCAACTCATTGATCTTAATGCAGATTTATTAAATCTCAAAACCATAAGTGATACTTTTCAAATCGATGTAAAAAAGCTCACAACTAAAGATTCAGCATCAGGACTTAGTGTTGATCACTTGGAAACATTTTTCCGTAATTCTCAAAGCGGCCTAATCTTTTACGATATCGACCTGCAAATGGGTAAAAGTAGAATTAAGGACTTTATTGAATTCAAGCATGAAAAACCTTCTCAAATGGCCTACTTTGAAGATAGCGTAGACTTACGTACTGACCTTAGTGGGACTGTTATACATACGGATGAACTTGGTTTTTTTGTTCCAGAATTGAAAAAACTAAATCAAGAGATAGAGATCACAGGTCTATTTCAAGGGAGAATCAATAAATTCTATTCAGACAATTTCAATATCCAATTTGGTAATTATAGTCGACTAGAAGGGTCATTCGATATAGAGGGCTTACCCAGTATTGAACAAACCTTTTTTGCTCTAAATCTTCGGAACTCAACTTTCAGAGCTAGCGATATTCGGCAATACATGGATAATGAGTCTTTCAGGATCTCTGATAAGTTTGGATTAATTAGAATGTCGGGAAGATTTGATGGACTACTAAAAAACTTTGTAGCAGATGGTAGTTTTAACACCGCACTTGGCAAGGTTCAATTGAATACTCAGTTCGAAATCCCGGAAGATGGACTCCCTAAATATAGAGGCGACCTCTTTCTAAACAACTTCAACCTCGGAGATTTTACAGAGGTCTCCAATTTTGATAGAATAGATCTGGACGGAGCTGTGGAAGGAAAAGGATTAACTCTTGAAACAGCGAATTTCTTATTAAATGCCTCCATCCCGAAGATCGATATCAACCAGTATGAATATTCAAACATTGAAACTGACGGAACCTTTGCCGAAAGTTTTTTTTCTGGCCAAGTTGAAGTAAACGATCCGAATTTCAAACTATTCGCAACAGGGTCTGTCGACATTCGCGATAAACGTAGAATATTTAAACTGAGGGGTAGGTTAGATACTGCCTTATTGAAAGAAGTCAACCTTACCGAAAAGGAGATGGAGTTCTCTTCAAGCTTTGATATGGACTTTTCAGGTTTAGTCCTAGATAGCCTGGATGGAACGATTGAGCTTACTAACTCATATTATCGATACGAGCAACAAGCGGTAGAGCTTGATTCGGTGTTTTTTATTGCCTCAAGAACTGATGGAGGCAGAAAGCTTGTTGTTGAAAGTGATTACCTGAACGCTGACTTCAATGGCGATTTCGAATTCTCTAAAATTGCTAAGGAGTTAGGGAATATCAATGAACAATATCGGCTTCAATTTTCATCAAGAACTGAGCAAGTTGACCAGTTTATTGCGAGAAATCCTAGGACAACATCAGACTTCAATATGAATTACCGGCTCAACTTGAAAGATGTTAGTCCAATTATAAACCTGTTCGATAGCACAATTTATATATCAAAAAACACACAAATCAATGGGAGGTTCAACAATGAAAGTGGAGAATCAATCTTACTCGAGTCTAAGATTGATACGATTCAACTGGGAAAACTGAACTTGTTCAATAACCAACTGAATTTGAATGCGGACAGAATTAGAGATAGACAAAACGTATTAGCACTAGGCTATCTATCTAGCGAAAAACAAATCTACGGCAACCTCTCCGAGACAGAAAAGCTAGTTTTCGAAGCCGTTTGGGACGGCAATCAGATTGGACTTAGACAAAACCTTTCACAAGAAAGTTCAGGAAATTTTGCAGAAGTCTCTGCTAACGTAAACTTTTTTCCAGGAAGAACTGAACTTCGTTTTGAGGATTCAAACATAACCGCTCTGAATGAACAATGGAGAATCACAAATGAAAATGTCATTGTATTCGGAGATTCGCGCATTGATATAGAAAATTTAAGTGTTTTTAATACTGACCAATCCATAAGTTTCAACGGTGAAGTAGCCGTTGTTCAGGATAGTGCCAAGACACTTTCGATAGATTTTCAAAAAGTTGAAGTCTCCAATATCAATTCATTAACTAATGAAGAATATACAGGTCAAGTAAGTGGTGTGTTAAGCGCTCAGAATCTTTATTTTAATCCAATTGTTTTTGGAGACCTTGAAGTCAAAGACTTTAGAATCAATCAATTTTTGGTGGGAGACCTCGATGGGAGTATTACTTGGAATGATTTCAGGAAGCGCTTTGATGTAGATTTTGAAGTAAACAGACTGGATAAGAAAACCATCCTACTCTCTGGTGAATATTACCCATCTAGAGATAAAGACCAGCTTAATATAGACCTACAGTTAGATGATGCTAATATCAATATCGCAGAGCCTTACATTGATGACTACTTCTCAAAATTAGGAGGAATAATTGATGGAGAATATAAGATCTCCGGAAACACAAATGCTCCCATAATCACAGGGACAGGATCGATCGTAGGCGGAAAAGTAAAGGTCAATTACCTCAACACCAACTACGCTTTTAATGGCGGCATAGTTATGCGCGAAAAGTCTATTGATTTAGAGAATCTAGAGTTTAGAGATAATAGAAATTTTCCCGCAGATTTCAGAGGATCAATTAAGCATGATAATTTTAAAAATTTAAGACTAAACCTTGTTGGTGATCTTCAAGACTTTCAAGTTTTGAATACAAATATTGATAATGGCGATTCATATTATGGTGCAGCTTATGCTACAGGGGAAGTTTCTTTGACCGGTGCTGCTTCTAATCTTAATATTTCCGCCAATGTTAGGACAGAATCTGACACTAAACTCTATATCCCTATTACTGAGGATACTGGTAATAACGACATTCCCGAATACATCACTTTTGTAGATCGAACACTTCAAGATACCACCTCGACAAATCAAGACATCAATAATGACGAAGTGAATAAGATTGAGATCGAGGGCTTGAGTTTAGATCTAGATATAGAGGTTACTCCAGATGCCTATGTTGAGATCATTATAGACCCCAAGACAGGTGATATAATTCGTGGCAGGGGTGAAGGACAATTAAGATTACAAATTGATTCCCAAGGTGACTTCCAAATGACTGGCGAACTTGATATCACAGAAGGCTCATACAATTTCTCTTTATATAACCTTATTGTAAAAGAGTTTGACATTGAACAACCAAGTACCATAACATGGTTTGGAAATCCTTATGAAGCCATTGTAGATATCAACGCGTCATATACTCAAAACACTTCAATTGCACCACTTTTAGATCAGGCTGGAGTATCAGGAGCTGCAGAAGGTGGAGGTGTCTCAAGAAGAGTGCCCTCAAAAGTACTTCTATCACTAACTGGCCCAATGCTGTCACCTAATATCAACTTTGATATAGAAGTGACAGGGGTCAATACAAATGATTATTTAGTCACTACTGCTCTCAATGCTTTTGAAAATAGAATACAAAGTGATGAACAGGAAATGAATCGACAAGTATTGAGTTTGATCGTACTGAATCGTTTCACTGAGCAAGGCGGACTTAATATTGGAGGAGGCTCTCCTACACAAAACGTAAGTCAGTTATTATCCAATCAGTTGAGTCAACTTGTGGCTCAGCTAGATGAAAATCTAGAAATCAATTTTGACTTGGCATCCTTAGACGAAGATGCCTTTAACACATTTAGATTACGACTGAGCTATACTTTCCTTGATGGCAGATTGCGTGTTACTCGTGAAGGTGGAATCACTGGCCTACAAGACATCAACAACATCGCTGGAGATTGGACAGCAGAATATCTACTCACAACAGATGGCAGATATAAAGTAAAAGTCTATTCTCAAAGTAATTACGATTTAGCCAATCTCGCTTTAAACCAATCCCCTAACAATCAGACACGTGGCGCCAGTATTTCTCAAACAACTAGCTTCAATACTTTCAAAGAATTCTTTCAAGGTGTGAATAGGAAAAGAAAAGTAAGACAACAAGGTTCTGGCAATTCAGGCAATACTTCAGGAGATTCAAACTAATTTCACTTTTTAGGGTTGGGTAAAATAGACTAAAGTACTATGCCTAAGATCAACATTTTTTGGTTCAGAAGAGACCTACGGTTTATCGATAATACAGGGCTTTATTATGCCCTTAATGAGGAAAAAAATGTTCTGCCCATTTTCATTTTCGATAAGCATATTCTAGACAAACTAGAAGATAAGGAAGATGCCAGAGTAGAATTTATTAGAGATACTCTAGCTGAAATCAATAATGAGCTCAGCAAGAAAGGATCAGGAATTCTAACCTTCTACTCAACCCCATTGGAAGCATATAAAGAGTTAATCAAAAAATATGACATCGATTCTGTCTATACGAATAGAGACTACGAACCTTATGCTAAAAAAAGAGACACTGAAATAGAGCAATTCCTGAAAGAAAATGGAATTGGATTTTATCCCTTTAAGGATCAAGTCATTTATGAAAAAGAAGAGATCGTTTCTGGAAATGGCACTTTTTATAAGGTATTTACGCCTTACAGCAGGACTTGGAAGGAGAAATACAACAGCAACAAACCTGATATTAAACCAAGTGCTCTAAGGTATTCCAACTGGCATCAGACGCAAAAATTATTAAGACCCCATACATTGCAAGAAATGGGCTTCAGCCCTACTGATATTTCCATTCCTTCAGATGAAGTTGACGAAGAGGTCATTAGCCACTATGATCAAAAACGAAACTTCCCTGCTCAGGACGCTACCTCAAGGTTGGGAATACATTTACGCTTTGGAACAATAAGTATTAGAAGGCTTGCAGAAAAAGCTATTTCTTATAATGAAACCTTCTTAAACGAATTGATCTGGAGAGATTTCTATGCGATGATTTTAGCCAATAATCCATATGTAGCGGAGAAAGCTTTCAAACCAGAATATGATCGGATCCCTTGGCACCAAGATGAAGAGGGGTTTGAAAAGTGGTGTGAAGGAAAAACAGGTTATCCTATAGTTGACGCAGGAATGAGGCAGTTGAATAAAACTGGCTATATGCACAATAGGGTTCGCATGGTGGTAGCAAGTTTCTTAACCAAACACCTGTTGGTTGACTGGCGCTGGGGTGAAGCTTATTTTGCCAAGAAGCTTCTCGATTTCGACCTGGCTTCCAACAATGGAGGTTGGCAATGGGCTGCAGGAACTGGGACTGACGCTCAACCCTATTTTCGAGTATTCAATCCTCAATCACAAACTGAGAAATTCGATCCAGAATTGAAATACATTAAAAAATGGATCCCTGAATATGGAACTGAGGATTACCCACAACCGATCGTAGATCATAAATTCGCTCGAAATAGAGCAATTGAA
>CBFIDS010000122.1:0-9099 GCA_965661435.1 Roseivirga sp. | reverse complement strand
TATTGTCAAAAGCACAAAGGCTTAGAAGTTGGTGCCTGGTGTATGATGACTAGTCATGTTCATTTGGCTTTGAGGGGAAATGATAAATGTCCCTTAGAATCAATCATTCGAGACCTTAAATCTTACACTTCACGTCACATTCGGAAATATTTAGAGCACTTTCCTTATGAGAGTCGCAAATGGATGATGGAAGTTTTCTTGAAGGCAGGACAGGGAAAAAGCAATAACAAGGATTTTCAATTCTGGCAGCAGCATAATCACCCAATCGAACTATCAAGTGTAGAATTGACTAAACAACGATTAGATTATATACATAATAATCCTGTTGATGCAGGTTTTGTAGTTAATGCCAGGGATTGGGTGTATAGTAGTGCACGAGATTAGGTTTTATCTTTTTAGCCCCCACACTAGTCTTAGCGAGACGCTAAGACTCAACGACCCATAAAACAAAAAACCCTGACCTCTTCCGAAATCAGGGTTAACAATGTATTTATCAACCTAATCTTAAGCTTCTCCGCCTTCTCCCTCGAATGGCTGAACAGAAACAAAAGATCTGTCCTTTCTACCCTTCTTGAATTCTACAACACCATTGGTCAATGCGAATAAGGTGTGGTCTTTTCCCATACCTACATTCTTACCTGGATGATGCTGAGTACCTCTTTGTCTTACAATGATGTTACCGGCAATAGCTGCCTGTCCACCATAAATCTTAACGCCAAGTCTTTTACTTTCCGACTCTCTACCGTTTTTCGAACTACCGACTCCTTTTTTATGTGCCATGGTATTTTCTTATTTAGCGATTTTTTCGATCAATACTTTAGTGAACTGCTGACGGTGACCGTTCTTCACTTTGTAACCTTTTCTTCTTTTCTTCTTGAAGACGATTACTTTATCACCTTTCACGTGTCCGATAATCTTACCGGAAACTTTAGCACCTTTAATTGCTGGTGCACCTATTTCAACTTTTCCTTCGTTGTCGAGTAGTAAAACTTTCTCGAACTCTACGGAAGCGCCTTCTTCGCCCTCCATCAATGGAGCATAAACGAACTGGTCTTGCGTTACTTTGAACTGCTTTCCTGCTATATCTACAATTGCGTACATTATGAATGTATTTTCAAAAATGGACTGCAAAGGTAATGGATTAATCGCTAATAACAAATCAAATGCAAAGGATAAATCCAAGCAATTCCCCAATATTAAATTTTCATTTTTTTTCGTCCATTCATACGTTCTAAATTGGGATAAGTTTTTCTGTAAGTTAAAGCTATAAAAGTGCTATAAAACAGAGAGTTAAAGGAACGTATGAAATCGTTTTCATGCGTTAAAAGACTTCAAAATTCACGTTGTATTTTCAGACCCTTTTTGTAATATTTGTTTCAGGTTTCGCACCAGAAAACAACCTAACAATTCAGTGCAAGTCCTACTCCCAAGAGTATCAAGGATTTAACTGAATACCTTGAAAAAAAATTAGGAATTTGCTTTCAGTTTCGCGATTGAGGCTTAGTTTTTTTTGAAGAACAGACATTCTTCAACGAGACCTATATTATTCAACCCCAAAAAGTAAAATGTAACATGAGCGAACAAACTACCGCAGTAGAGGAGAAATTATTGAGTGAGAACAAAGATCGCTTTGTACTGTTCCCAATCAAACATGATGATATCTGGCAATACTATAAGCAGGCAGAAGCTAGTTTCTGGACTGCAGAAGAGATTGACCTACATCAGGACTTGACAGATTGGACCAATAAACTGAATGATGATGAGCGTTACTTTATAAAGCATGTTTTGGCATTCTTCGCAGCTTCTGATGGAATTGTAAATGAAAACCTAGCAGAGAACTTCGTAAACGAGGTGCAGTATACAGAAGCTAAATTCTTCTATGGATTCCAGATCATGATGGAGAACATCCATTCAGAAACTTATTCATTATTAATTGACACATATATCAAAGACCCTAAAGAGGCAGATCAGCTTTTCCATGCCATCGAAACTTTCGATGCAATTAAGAAAAAAGCTGACTGGGCATTGAAGTGGATCGAATCGCCATCTTTCGCAGAGAGGCTGATCGCTTTTGCCGCAGTAGAAGGAATCTTTTTTTCAGGAAGTTTCTGTTCTATCTTCTGGCTCAAGAAAAGAGGTTTAATGCCGGGCTTGACCTTCTCAAATGAGTTGATCTCTAGAGATGAAGGATTACACTGTGATTTCGCAGTACACCTTCACAACAATCACTTGGTGAATCAAGTACCTAAAGAAAGAATTAAGGAAATCATTATTGATGCTTTAGATATAGAAAGAGAATTTATTACTGAATCGCTTCCAGTTCGTTTGATTGGAATGAATTCAGACCTTATGGCTCAATACTTAGAGTTTGTTACAGACAGACTTCTTACTGAGTTGAACTGTGAGAAAGTATATAATTCTACCAACCCATTCGACTTTATGGAGATGATCTCACTTCAAGGAAAAACAAACTTCTTTGAAAAGAGAGTTGGTGAATATCAAAAGGCAGGAGTAATGAAAGACAAAGACGATAATTCAAACTCTCGTGCATTGTCTTTCGATGATGACTTTTAAGATTTTTTAATTAACAAATACCCCCTAACCCCAAATCAATATGTTAGTAGTAAAAAGAGATGGCAGACGAGAGTCTGTCAAATTCGACAAAATAACTGCTAGGATAGAAAAATTATCCTACGGTTTAGACCCCAACTTCGTAGAACCCATCGATGTAGCCAAGAAAGTAATTGAAGGGCTATATGAAGGTGTTAGTACGCAAGATCTAGATAATCTTGCTGCTGAGATCGCAGCAACCATGACGGTGAAACACCCTGATTATGCCAAGTTAGCTGCGAGAATCGCGATCTCTAACCTTCACAAGACCTCAAGTAAGTCTTTCTCTAATACCATGAAGAGACTTTATACTTATGTCGATCCGAAGACTGGAGAGAATGCTCCATTGGTTTCTAAGGAGACCTACGGAATTGTAAAAAAGAATGCGGCCGTGTTAGACTCAACTATCATCTATGATAGAGATTTTAACTACGACTATTTCGGCTACAAGACCCTAGAGCGTTCTTACTTAATGAAGCTTGATGGTAAGATCGTTGAGCGTCCTCAACACATGCTCATGAGAGTAGCTGTAGGTATCCATGGTGAAGAAATGGATAAGGTCGTTGAAACGTATCACTTGCTTTCTGAGAAGTGGTTCACTCATGCAACACCTACCTTATTCAACGCAGGTACACCTAAACCACAGCTTTCATCATGCTTCTTGCTTACAATGAAAGACGATAGTATAGATGGTATTTACGATACTTTGAAGCAGTGTGCAAAGATCTCGCAATCTGCTGGAGGTATTGGTCTTTCTATCCATAACGTAAGAGCTAAAGGTTCATATATTAAAGGAACAGGTGGGGTTTCTAATGGAATCGTACCAATGTTGAGAAACTTCGATATGACTGCACGTTACGTTGACCAAGGGGGGGGTAAACGTAAGGGTTCATTCGCAATGTATTTGGAGCCTTGGCATGCTGACATATTTGACTTCTTAGACCTGAAGAAGAATCATGGTAAAGAAGAAATGAGAGCAAGAGATCTGTTCTACGCCATGTGGATTCCAGATCTATTCATGAAAAGAGTTGAAGCGAACGAAGAGTGGACTTTGTTATGCCCTAATGAGTGTCCTGGATTAGCCGATGCTTACGGTGACGACTTCGAGAAGCTTTACGAAAAATACGAGAAAGAGGGTAAGGGAAGAGAGACTATCAAGGCACAAGACCTTTGGTTCGAGATCCTTGAAGCTCAGATAGAGACAGGTACACCTTATATGTTGTTCAAAGATGCGGCTAATAAGAAGTCGAATCAGAAGAACCTGGGTACTATCAAGTCTTCTAATCTATGTACTGAGATTATTGAGTACACTGCGCCTGATGAAGTAGCAGTATGTAACCTGGCTTCAATCGCATTACCAATGTATGTGAAAGAAGATACTAAGGAGTATGATTTCCAGAAGCTTTATGATGTAACTTATGTAGCCACAAAGAACCTGAATAAGGTGATCGATGTGAACTACTATCCAGTTCCTGAAGCTAAGAATTCAAACATGCGCCACAGACCTATCGGTTTAGGGGTGCAAGGTTTGGCAGATGCTTTCTTAATGATGGGATTCCCATTTGAGTCTGAAGAGGCACGTAAGTTGAACAAAGATATCTTTGAGACTATCTACTTCGCTGCAATGACTGCTTCTAAGGATCTTGCGAAAGTAGAAGGTTCATATGAGACGTTTAAAGGATCACCAGTATCTAAAGGTATTTTCCAATACGACATGTGGGGTGTTACTCCAGACTCAGGTCTTTGGGATTGGGATAGCCTGAAGAAGGAAGTGAAAAAGCACGGTGTGAGAAACTCATTGCTTGTAGCGCCTATGCCAACGGCTTCTACTTCTCAGATATTAGGTAATAACGAGTGCTTTGAACCATACACCTCAAACATCTATACCAGAAGAACACTTTCTGGTGAGTTTGTGATCGTGAACAAACACTTGATGAAAGACTTAATTGAGCTTGGTCTTTGGAGTGCTGATATGAAGAACAAATTGATCGCTGCGAAGGGATCTGTTCAAGGAATCAATGAGATTCCAGACAATATCAAGGAACTCTATAAGACAGTTTGGGAGATCTCTCAGAAGGCTATCATTGATATGTCCGCTGACAGAGGAGCTTATATCTGTCAGTCACAGAGCTTGAACATACATATCCAAGATCCGAATTTTGGTAAAATGACTTCTATGCATTTCTATGCTTGGAAGAAAGGATTGAAGACAGGTATGTATTACTTAAGATCTAGAGCAGCCGCTGATGCAATTCAGTTCACTGTTGATAAGTCTGCAGCGTCAGCACCAACAGCAAAAGAGCTAGAGCAAAAAGCATCTGATATGGCTTGCTCGCTAGATAACCCGGATGCCTGCGAAGCATGCGGTAGTTAGTTGTATGGGGTTGATTACTACTAACGTAGAAACCCTGACGGTATCGTCAGGGTTTTTTTTGCTAATAATATTAGGGGCTCAGTAAATTATGTTTTAATATAATATCAATTAATTATAAAAATAATTATATTAAAATAAGATATTTACACTTAATAAAACACACATTATGAAAAACACGCACTTTATTGCGTTACTGACTATCGTATTGTTGGGATGCACAGAAATCACCTCTCCAAATTCAAAAATGATTGTTAATGGATCGGAGACCTTAGTTAAAATTCCAATTAATAAATTCGGATCTGTTCATAATAAATCTATGAACTTCATTTTGAATGACATTAGACAAAAAATAGATAAGGGAATTCGAATCACTTCAAACTCAAATGAATTTAGAAATGTTGATGTGCATGAGGTTAATACAATGACCTATCACAATGAGTCACTGAGCCTAAGTACTACAGTTTTTAATGCATCAGTCCAGTCAATTGAAAATGAAGGGATATTGATTCCAGATCAAATGATTGATGAAATGAATGAAGTAAAAGACTTTTTCATTTACGAAAATATACATCAAGGGTTCAACCAAAATGTCGGAAGGTATGTCCAAGAGTTTCAAAACATGAGAAACAACAATATCATTAACGATAACGATTTAGCTTTTATCAATAGTTTAATTGATTTATCATTTGAGGTGAATGAAACGGTTTTGGGATCAACTTTCGCAGAAGCTCAAATTGTGGAAGAAACATTTGACGAACGAGTCAGCTCAATTTTGAATACTTATTATCAAAACCCTCAAGCATACACAGGTTTAACCGGTATGCTGATTTCAATTTTAGAAAGCTCCAATGAATATTGGAGAGATCAAGATTTAGATAATCCCCCAGGAGTTACAACAGTCACAATGTCAGGGGGGTATTATATAATACCAGCTATTTTGGCGCGTGTGATAATTAAGGATGCTATTGGAGCAATTACAGGTATAATAGGAGCAGGCTTTGTTAAAAGAATTCAAAATGGTGATTGGAATCACTTCTCAAGTCGACTTACACAGGACGAAGCATTGATTAATGCTCTAATGGGCGCGGTTCTCTCTTCTGGAGGATTTTTAGGTAGATTAGGAGTAAGATTATTATCAAAAGTTGTTGTAGTATGAATTATTTTTTGGTTGCTCTATTTGTCTTGATAGTTGAAATGGTTAGAGAGTTAATTTTTTCCAAAACCCTATCAGGTAGAAAAAATATTATTATTTCATTCAGTAGTCTGATTGCTATGGTATTGGTCCCATATTTTCTTGAGACAATATATCTCATTGTTATATGTGAGATAGTAATATTAATAATTTGGATCTATTGCATTAAGAAACAAAAAGCGGAAACTATAGAGTATTAAAAATTACTACTAACGTAGAAACCCTGACGGTATCGTCAGGGTTTTTTTATGTCTTTTAATTACAGTTGTAAGAAATGGATTTAGAAAAAGAGGCTTTTTAGAAGTCTCTAACAATCTTTACAATCCTCACCTTGTCCTTCAAATTCTAAAGTAGAATGTTCTATATCTAAATGGTGAAGTGCTGACTTGGCTTTTTGCTTGATATTAGCCAATTCATGGAGGTTATAGTTTTGGTCTAAGACTAAGTGAGCTGAAAGGACATGATATTCGCCATCCATCGACCAGATATGACAATCATGTACCTCTGTGATTTCAGTAATTTCCTTCAATTTCAAATGAACCTGATCGATGTCTATTTCTTTGGGAGTTGCTTGTAAAATGATTTGAAAGCTCTTCTTGAGATTCACAAAGACATTATATATGATGAAGAGTGCAATAAGTACTGAAAGCAACGGATCGATGAAGTACCAATCGAAGTACATGATCAGTAAACTACCAATCAATACTGCCGCCCAACCAAGCACGTCTTCAAGCAAATGCAGACCGATGACTCGTTCGTTCAATGAGCTTCCTTTTCTTAGTCTAAGGACAGCCACTCCATTCACGATCACCCCGAAAATTGCGATGTAAAGCATGCCTTGTTCGTTCACCTCATTAGGGTTGGTGATATAAGGAACTGCCTCGCTGATGATGAATACCGATCCGATGAGCAATACTATGGTGTTGATCAAGGCTCCGAGAAGCGAAAATCTTTTATAGCCATATGAGAAGTTCTTGTCTTTCTTTTTTTCTGAGAGGTTCTGAAAATACCAACTTAAGCCAATGCTAAAGCTATCGCCAAGGTCGTGTAAGGCATCGGATAGAATTGCTAGACTTCCGGTCAGCAATCCACCAACAGCTTCAATGATGGTGAAGCTGAGGTTAAGGAAGAAAGCAACCTTTAGATTCTTAGTGCTCTTTCCCTCTCCGTGATGATGGTGATGATGCCCCATATCTCAAAAGTAAAAAGATTTGTGGCGCAACAGGGTTTCAGATGATCAATTGAGCCAAAACTGCGCAGGCCGCACCGAGAAGAGAAATGCTGAATCGCTGCCAATCTAATTTGTGATGTGGGTCAGATTCAATAAAGATGGTGGTTGAGATCTGTAAGAAGCTTCCAGCAACGATGGCAAAGAAGATCGTCAAGTAATTGGCGGGTAAAAAGTCACCATGGCTCAAGAATTCTGAAACAAAGAGCCCAAGTGGCGATGCCAAGGCAAAGATCAAAAGTATAGAATATGCTTGGAACTTGATCTTAAATTTACTGACCAGTAGAGCCATCAAAGCTACTGCAGCTGGTATTTTATGCATGACAATTCCTAAGAGGACTTTAGGCGAGCTGCCATGGTTGTAAGTCATTTCAGGACTGTGGTTGGCATGGATGGTATCGTTCATGATACTTCCCTCTAAAAAGGAATGAATGCTCAAGGCGATCAGAAGATAGGTAATTGAAAAGTTGGAGTTTTTATGAACATGACCATGCTCAATTCCACTTGTGAAGTTTTCAAGAACCTTCTGCAGAAAGAAACCGATCAGAATGTAAAGTCCAATAGAGAAAGGATCTTGATTTGATAAGAATAGATCCGGAATAAGGTGGATAACCGTAACTGAAAACAAATAGGCCCCTGCAAAAACCAGAAATAACTTCAATCTCTTTTCAGAGAAGGAAGAGGTTCTCAGTAACAACAAACCCGGTAAGGCTACGGCTAGGAATAATATGGTCGCGTTTAAGAACAAAGACTATCTGCTTTTGCAACAAGATTGCAAAGATGCCAATAAAATTCGATTCGTCCTTAATTAGTTCAATTATTCCGCTTGTTGTGAATTATAAGTTTTGCCTTTAAGACCTGGGGATAGATAAGTCACCATGTCACCTTGGTCATTAGCATAGATGAGGTAGCACTCCAAAGTCGGGTCATTAGTGATCAGATCAATGCTCTTTTTTTTACCGAGTACCATACAGGCCGTAGCATAAGCATCGGCCAGCATGCAACTAGGAGCGATGACTGTTGCGCTTAGGAGTGTCTGCATTTTAGGAAAACCAGTAGAAGGGTCTATGGTATGAGCTACCTTTCTACCATCTTCTAATACCCTGAAATTTCTATAATTTCCTGAGGTTGCCATGGCCTGGTCTTCTAAGTATACTGCGTCAAATAGACCTCCGATACTTCTTTCATCAGGCACTTCAATTCCTATGGTCCATAATTCTCCTTCAATATTTTCTCCTCGGGTACGGACTTCTCCTCCAATTTCAACCATATAGTTTTCCTTGCCTTGGCTTTCTAGCCATTCAGCCACCACATCAATGGCCTGACCTTTTGCAATGGCTGAAAAATTCAACTTCAACTTAGGGACAGTAGTTTCAGCAGAATTAGAATTGAAATTGATCTTGCTTAAGCCTACATACTGTAGCAAAGAATCTACTTGGGTTGAATCAGGTCCGATCAACTCACCATCTCCGAAACCCCATGCATCGATTAAAGGCCCAACGGTAGGATCAAAAGCCCCTGCCGTCTTTTCATATACAGTTTGGCTCGCTGTTAATACTTGATAGAAGTATGGAAACTCAAAATCGACAGATCCTTCTTGGTTAAATCTTGAGATCTCAGAATCTGGAATGTATGTGGAAAGCGCTTGATTGAAGTCTTGAAGAAGACTGTCGATCTGCTTTTTATAATTGATCC
>CBFIDS010000121.1:0-46981 GCA_965661435.1 Roseivirga sp. | reverse complement strand
ACTGGATCTTCCAGGCGCCAGTGATCATTGCAGAAATATCCTTCACAAACTTCCCATCAGCATTTAACTCAAGTATCAACTCTTGATCAAACCTGGCACTACTGGAACGGTAAAACTTGACTTGGCCTTCTTTAAGCTCTTAACCTATCCGATCTAAAAGCTCGGCCAATTTTCTCAAGTTAGACTCCTGAGATTTATAATGAATTGTTACTCTTCTCTGCGTAAAATTCACTTTAGAATCTATAACAGAGGAATCTATCCTTTCTAGATGCTCTAATAGCCAGATGCAACTGCTACAATGTATAGAAGGAATAGCTAAGGTTACTCTAGCATGATTCTCATCAGAAAATTCCAACAATGATCTTTCAATCTCTTCATTTTCCAAAAAGTCGAATAAAGTCGATTTGTTTTTTTGATTTACGCCCGGAGCTTGTTCTAATTGGTAGTAATCGCAGAGTTCATTTTCAGAAAGGATCTCAAAAACTGTCTTGCAACCCGCACAGCAAAAGTCATGGTCATGACTTGTGATCTGACCTGAATAACACTCGTCTCCACAATGATAACAAGTGGTCTTTTCCAATTGCTTTTTATCGATCATACTATTCTTTGAAGATAAATAGCGGATGATCAAAAACGTTGGTTTCAAAAAGTTCTCTGCTGTGAATTACTTCCATTCCCTCTTGAGCGTTGAGTACTACAAAAGGATTTTTACATTCTTTCTGTACAAACTTGAATAGGCTTGTGAGTGTATCGTCATACATGTGCTGAGTGCCGATGTCTTTAAAGAACTGTTTGAGATACCCTACAAACACTTTCTCTTCCTTCATTTGACTTTCTGTGTCGGGCTCAGCCATAAGCAGAGATGTTGGCATATTTCTGACATTAGAACCAAACATTTTGATGAAACTTTTCATCATTTTTACAGAACGCTTATGCCCGTCATTTACGACTACCGTACATTCTACATTAGTATTGTCAGGAATCAACAGAATAGGACATCGAACCGACTCTAAATACTTGATAAATCTGTCGGTAAGATTTTTTTGATCATAGTTTTTTAATCCGATGATCATCAAGTCAGCTACTGTACTTAAAGTGGTTATGGTTTTTTGGTTATCTCCTTTAATAAGGTCGATCTTAAGACTATTCTCCTTGGCAAATTTCTCGAGTCGTATTTCATTTTCCATTTCAGAAACCAGATGATCCATGACCTCATCTTCATTCTCACCGACAACTACCATCTCATTTTTGAAAAGTTGCTGATGATAAAAGACTTTGAAATGTTTTTGATAAGCCGGGTGTAACCAATCTTCTATACTCTGCATGAGTGAGAAGAGTTTGGGGTGGTCTGCTGCCGCAAGAAGAATATTATGTTTCATGACCTCTGACTTAAGTATTCATCAAAGGTAATTTGAGCATCAATCTCTAAGGTTGATGGCCATCAAGTTAAAACATGACTAATGTCATATTTATGCGTAGAAATCTGCTTCGTGAATTAAGCGCTTTGAATCTAACACCTCGATCTTCTTACCTTTAAGAGCGATCATTCCGTCTGACTTGAACTCAGAAAGTAAACGAATTACCGTTTCAGTAGCAGTGCCTACTATATTGGCCAGGTCTTCTCGAGAGAGTGCAATGTCGATCACATGACTTTCCTCACCCTCCATGCCATAGGTTTCTTTCAGCATAATAATGGTCGCTGCGAGTCTTTCTCTTACAGACTTTTGAGCTAGTTGAGCTAGCTTTTCCTCCATAACACCTAGCTCTGAACATACTGCTTTCATCAGCTTTTGGAAAAATGCAGGATTACGATTGAGGATAGTTATAAAATCACTTTTAGGAATGAAGCAAATAGCTGCTTGTTCTAGTACAGTACTTGTAGCACCATAGAATTCTTCGCTAAGTAACGATCTATATCCAAGAAAGTCACCAGGCTTAGCAATGAACAGTATTTGCTCTTTACCATTAGAGCCCATTTTATAGACTTTCACCTTGCCATGATTGATACAGAAAACACCCATAGGACGTGTTCCTTCATAGAATAGAGTTTGGCCTTTTTTATAAGCCACACACGATTTGTGAGAGGATAAGACTTCCAGATCGTCCTCTGGTAACCCCGAAAAATGGCTCTCACCACGTGACTGGCAAAATTGGCATTGTAATTCGATGTGTGAAGATTTTCTTGCGGACATAAAAAATGATTGATCTTTTTTAAAATAGAAACTCACTATCTAAAAGACAAAATTAAAATAATTTAAATATGAATGAGCTGACCTACTCCAAATAGCAACACAAATATCAAAGTACTTAATGCTAATTGCTTCAAAAACGGATCTAATTCATTTGATCTGGCTTTTGTGGCAACCGCATTCATATTTCTAATAAACAGCGGCAATGTAAGCACAAAAAGCCACTGTCCTAAACCTTGATAGTTTGTGAAATTATAGATAACAGCCGAGGCAAAACCAATGGTTAAAATAGTAACATGATACTTCACAGCTGCCTCTCTACCAATTCTAACAGGCAAACTTTTTTTTCCCGCCTTTCTATCTGATTCTATATCGCGAATATTATTGACGTTCAGTACACCTACAGAGAAAAGCCCTACACTTAAGGCAGGTAAAACATACTCCCAGTGAATCATCTCATCGTACAGATAAGTGCTCCCTATGACAGCAACCAAACCAAAAAAGATCAGAACGCTTAGGTCGCCTAATCCGGCATAACCATAAGGCTTTTTTCCTGCTGTATAGGTTATAGCGGCTAAAATGCTCAATCCACCTAATCCTAAGAAATACCAAAAGCTATCTCCTATTCCACCGAAAGCTTCAAGAATAAGCCAAAGCCCAAAGGCTAATGCTAAAATGGAGAACACAATAATTGCTGTGAGCATAGAGGCACTTGTAATGGCTCCACTCTGTACAGACCTTTGTGGACCAGTTCTTTCATGGCTATCTGCACCATGAATAGTGTCGCCATAATCATTAGCCAGATTAGAAAGGATCTGAAGAAGAATAGTGGTGAGAGCGCAGAGCGCAAATATCTTCCAAGAAAAGACACCAGCTTGAGCCGCTAAAAATGCACCCATGCCGATAGAAGCCAAGGCCAATGTAAGTGTTCTTAACCTAAAGGCTTCTAGCCACTTTTTCATTACAACTGATCTATGATCTTTTCGTCTAGCGGATTAACTGAGGATGGATAAAAACCCAAAACCTCGCCTTTTTCGTTGATCAGATACTTGCAGAAATTCCAGCTAGGGGCTTCTCCACGTTGCTTTTCTAACCAAGAATACAATGGGTGTCTGTCAGCACCTTTAACTGATATCTTTTCAAACATTTGAAAACTCACACCATAATTGGCCTGACAAAATTCGGCAATATCATCATTACTTCCTGGTTCCTGACCTCCAAAATTATTTGCAGGAAACCCAAGAATGGCCACCTTATCTCCAAACTGCTCATGCAGGTTCTGTAGGTCTTCATATTGAGGGGTGTAACCACATTTAGAAGCTACATTTACGATGAGGATCTTTTTCCCTTTCAGTATATTCAAATCAAAAGATTCTCCCCCTATGGTTTTAACATCAAAATCGTAAAAGCTCATATCATTATTGTTTAGTGGGAATATTAATAAAAGGACAAAAAACAGCTTTTTCATTTTACATTCTGTTCGGTACTTCAATGCCCAATAACCCCATGCTTACCTTGATTGTTTGTGCTGTCAAAGCCGATAGTGAGACCCTAAAGCGCATAACATCTTTATCATCTTCATTGAAGATCGATAGCTCAGTGTAAAAGCGGTTATAATCTTTAGCTAAGTCATAAACATACTGTGCAATGATTGCTGGAGAGTATGTATCTGCGGCTGTGTTCAGCTTGTCCTGATACTGCCCTAGTGCAAAGATCAGATCTTTCTCAGTTTGATGAACCTCTTGAATAGAATCGTAATTGATTCCTTTTACATCGATCCCTAATTGTTCAGCCTTTCTCAAGATCGCGTTGATCCGGGCATGGGTATACTGGACAAATGGACCTGTATTCCCTTGAAATTCAATAGACTCTTCGGGATTGAAGAGCATTCTTTTTCTCGGATCGACCTTCATCAGGTAATATTTTATAGCACCCAATCCGAGCATTTCATAGAGCTCTTTAGCCTGTTCGTCAGTGAAACCATCGATCTTGCCTAACTCTTCTGTTCTGGCTTTTGCCGTATCTACCATTTCTTGGATCAGGTCGTCAGCATCTACCACGGTACCCTCTCGAGATTTCATCTTTCCTGTAGGCAAGTCTACCATCCCATAGGATAGGTGATAACAAGCTTCTGCCCATTCGTAACCCAATTTTTTAAGGATAAGGAAAAGTACCTTGAAATGGTATTCTTGTTCGTTTCCAACAGTATAGATCAATTGGTCAAGACCTGAGAAATCATCGAAACGCATTAAAGCTGTACCGATGTCCTGGGTCATATATACCGATGTACGGTCCTTTCGGAGTAGAAGCTTCTCATCCAAACCTTCATTGGTAAGATCGACCCAAACAGAACCATCTTCTTTTTTAAAGAAAACGCCTTTTTCTACACCCTCCATTACTCTGTCTCTTCCGATCAGGTAAGTATCACTTTCGAAATAAAGCTTATCAAAGTCGACCCCTATTCGCTCGTAAGTAGAGTTGAATCCATCATAGACCCAGCCATTCATCTTTTCCCATAGGGCATAGACCTCAGGGTCTTTGGCTTCCCATTTCTTGAGCATTTCTTGGGCTTCCAAAAGAATTGGGGCTTCTTTTTCAGCTTTATCTTTTTCGACTCCCTGCTCAATTAGATGGGCGATTTCAGCTTTATAGACCTTATCGAATTCTACATAATACTTTCCTACCAAGTGATCACCTTTGATACCTGCAGATTCGGGCGTCTCTCCCTCTCCAAACTTCTGCCAAGCCAACATCGACTTACAGATATGGATACCTCGATCGTTAATGATCTGAACTTTCTGAACGTTATTTCCGGCAGCCTCAAGGATACGAGATACAGAATTGCCCAAGAAATTATTCCTAAGGTGACCTAAGTGTAAAGGCTTATTAGTGTTTGGAGATGAATATTCAACGACTATGGTTTTACCCGTTTTCTCTACTTGAAACAGAGGAGACCTTGAAACATCCTCAGCATTAAAGAAGGCTGCAAACTGACCGATCTGTGAAGTCTCTGAGATAGAAATATTCAAAAATCCCTTTACCGTATTGAAGGCTGAAACTTGAGCAGTATGCTCGACTAAAAATTGACCAATCTCTTCCCCCGTTGCTTCTGGGCTCTTTCTTGAAACCCTCGCCAGAGGAAAGGTTACAAATGTATAAGTACCTTCAAACTCTTTTCGAGTAGGCTGAAGTGAAATGTCTGCCGAAGCTAGATCATGCTTATATAATGACTTAAGCGCATTAGAAATGCCTTGCTTGATTGATTCTTCCATGAACTAGAAATTCTCTATCAGTGAATCGGTCGTAGCTTCCAATATTTCGAAAGCGTTCTCGGCCATTTTATTTTCTGTATCCAAAGTTGGGTTCACTTCAACGATTTCCCAACAACAAACTCTTTTATCTTTGATCAACTCTTTATTTAAGTCAAAGGCTTGGTCTTTATTTAATCCACCTGGAACAGGGGTTCCCGTACCCATGGATATAGAAGAATCCAAACTATCTACATCGAAGGATATATAGATCTGATCACAATCCTTTAGGATCTCAAGAGCCTCTTTCGCTACTTGAGTGACCCCTTTTTCGTTCACTTCTTGCGTCTTGAAATTCCTGATTCCATGTTTTTCGATCAGGTAATCTTCAGGGCCTTCGGTATCTCTAACCGCGATATAAACTATGTCCTTAAGGTTGATCTTTGGCCCTCTACCTCCGATCTGTTTGATTCTTTCCCAGATCGCTTCAGTCTCTTCTTCTACATCATTGACTTCACAATCTTCGTTGTCGGTTGCAGTCACCATAGCAAGTGGCATTCCATGCATATTTCCAGATGGCGTGGTGTAAGGTGAGTGTAGATCTCCATGTGCATCTATCCAAATAACGCCTAAACGCTTATCCGGGTCCGCTTTCTTTATTCCACAAATAGTGCCGGCTGCTGTAGAATGATCTCCAGCCAGAACGATGGGAAACAATCCATCTTTTCTTAGCGAATAGATCGTATCACAAACCCTGTCCAGCATTGTAGCTACTCCTTCAGCATATTTGGCGTGCTTAAATTGAGGATGACCAAAAAGCAACTGATTTTCATCCTGAACACTAACAGGTTCGAATCTCATAAAGAAATTCGATTGTCTTTTTATACTGGCGACTTTCAGGGCATCTATACCCATACTCGCACCACGTGTTCCAGCTGCTAATTCTGACCTTACCTCTACTAACCTGATCTTTCTCATGAATAGTTATTACCAACCTAAAATGTAGGCGAACATTAACGGGGCCACTATAGTCGCATCCGATTCAACAATAAATTTTGGTGTATCAATGTCTAATTTCCCCCAAGTGATCTTTTCGTTGGGAACAGCTCCTGAATAGGACCCATAACTGGTGGTAGAATCTGAGATCTGGCAGAAATAACTCCAAAAAGGTATGTCTTCCATTTCTAGATCCTGATACATCATTGGTACTACACAGATCGGGAAGTCTCCAGCAATCCCTCCACCAATTTGGAAGAATCCTACTCCTTTACCTTCAGAATTGTTTTTATACCAATCGGCCAAATAAGCCATGTATTCAATTCCGGATTTAACAGTACTTGCCTTAAGCTCTTGTTTGATGCAATACGATGCGAATATATTACCCATAGTAGAGTCTTCCCATCCGGGAACCACTATCGGTAAATTCTTTTCAGCGGCAGCTAGCATCCAGCTATTCTTTGGATCGATCTCATAATATTGTTTCAGGTCGCCTGAGAGCAGCATTTTATACATGTATTCATGCGGAAAAAATCTCTCGCCTTTATCTTCAGCTTCCTTCCACTGTCTATGGATATGACTTTGAAGCCTACGAAAAGCCTCCTCTTCAGGAATACAAGTATCCGTCACTCTGTTTAAGCCTTTTTCCAATAGAGCCCACTCTTCTTTTGGAGTCAGGTCTCTGTAATTTGGCACCCTTTTGTAATGTGAATGGGCAACAAGGTTCATAATATCCTCTTCCAGATTTGCTCCGGTACAAGAGATGATATCTACCTTATCGTTTCGGATCATTTCAGCTAAACTGATACCCAATTCAGCGGTACTCATTGCCCCTGCCAAGGTGATCATCATTTTACCGCCTTCGGTTAAGTGGGTTCTATAACCTTTAGCAGCATCGACCATGGCCGCAGCATTAAAATGTTTGTAGTGGGTCTCGATAAAAGAAGTAATCGTTGAATGACTCATATCACATCATTTTGAATGCGCAAAATTGCATATTTCTTCTCATTTCAGCCGACCTATCGTCAATTATTTCACTCAAAATGGTCGTTTCATGATTTTATCTAAATGGCGTCTCTGATTCATGAAATACTTATCATATTTGCAATAACAGAATCTGTTAAGAATGAAGAGTTATTTTGATCTGATAGACCAGAGCTTTGACTTCCCTACGGAAGAATTCAAAGTCAATGGCAAATACCTAGAGTTTCATGGGGTTCCCCTCAAAAAAATCATTGATGAGCATGGAACACCATTAAGGTTGACTTACCTGCCCAAGATTTCTGAAAACATCAATAAGGCACGCGGTTGGTTTAAAAAGGCAATCGACAAACACAATTACCAAGGCAATTACACCTATACCTACTGTACGAAGTCATCGCATTTCAGTTTCGTACTAGATGAGGTTTTAAAGAACAAGGCTCAGCTAGAGACTTCTTCTGCCTTTGATATGGCTATTGTGAAAAGTCTGTATGCACAGAAGAAGATCGATAAAGATATTCTGATCATTAGCAACGGATTCAAAAGACCCCTTTACACGCAATACATTTCTGAAGCTATCAACGATGGTTTCAATGTTATTCCGGTGCTGGACAATCTTCATGAAATGAATGAATATAACCAGCGCATAGACAAGAAATTTCAAGTGGGTATCCGAGTGGCTGCGGATGAAGAACCCAATTTTGAGTTCTATACCTCTAGACTTGGCATTCGATATAACGAGATCACCGACCTTTACAAAGATCAGATCGAAAACAGTAATGCGTCATTAAAGCTTCTACACTTCTTTATCAATACAGGCATTAGAGATACTGCCTATTATTGGTCAGAATTAAGTCGCTTCATGTACAAGTATTGCGAGCTGAAGAAGATCTGTCCTAGCCTAGACACAGTTGATATTGGTGGTGGCTTCCCGATCAAAACTTCAATGACTTTTGAATACGACTATGAATATATGGTCGATCAGATCATGGAGAATATAAAATGGATCTGCGACAAGAATAATGTACCTGCACCTAACATTATAACGGAATTTGGAAGCTTTACTGTAGGAGAAAGTGGGGCGCACATCTATAAGATATTAGACCAGAAACAGCAAAACGACAAAGAGTTATGGTACATGATCGATGGCTCTTTCATCACCCATCTACCAGACTCCTGGGGATTAAATCAGAAATATATCCTTCTGGCCATCAGCAAATGGGACCATCAATTCCATAAAGTTAATCTTGGTGGTCTTACTTGCGACAGCATGGATTATTACAATTCAGAAGCGCACAGTTCAGAAGTATTTCTACCACTAATTGAAGAAGATGAAAGCCTATATGTCGGCTTCTTCCATACCGGAGCTTACCAGGAATCATTAGGTGGCTATGGAGGAATTCAACATTGCTTGATTCCTGCTCCGAAACATGTGCTAATCGACTATGATAAAGCCGGCAACGTTATCACTCGCGTATTTGCAGAAGAGCAAGACGAAGGCCATATGCTTAAAACGTTGGGGTATTAGGAATACTTGGGTAGACTGGAAAACATGAGATATTGAGTTTTGACCAGTTTCACTATTAAATTATTCATAGAGGTAGCCCACTCCCTTCTTCGTGTTGATGAGTAATTCTAAGATTTCCTTTCTAACATTGAAGTTCAAGTAGCCACTCCCTTGGAATGATAACATTTCATTATATTACCTCATGCTTCTTTTAGTATTTGACCTTGCCTGATCTAATCTGCCATGATCAAGATCTTTAGAAAAATTAGACATAGACTTTTGAAAGAGAATAGAATCCGTAAATACATGATTTATGCTTTAGGTGAGATCTTCCTTGTGGTCATCGGAATTATGATTGCCTTGCAGATCAATAATGCTAATCAAAAGCGACTCGATGAAGAAGCCTTGTCTGGCTACTTGAATAGTATCGGCCAAAATGTGGAAAGCGACCTAAAAAAGGCTAAAAGGATCAATGACATTCGCTTGGAGCTTTTTCCCAGAATAAGCTACAGTCGTAGGCGCATGACAGATGAATTTGTCCAGATACGTACTGAAGTTTATGGCGAAAACTTCTCTCGAAACTTTCGCTAAAGTTTAGAAAACATTGATTATATATCTCGCGCAATCAATGACACTTGGACTACACGTTATTTGACCCCTGATCTCAGTGGGTTTGAATCCTTAAAAAGCTCTGGCTTTCTGAATCAGCTCCAGGGTACTGACTTGGAAAAAATACTCTTTGACTATTACAACCAAGTAGATCAGCTAACCACTAAGGAAAACAATTATAATGCAAGCATTCAAAATGCTCGAGAAGATTTTTTCAATGCTGGACTTGAAGGGACTCTCGCCTTTTTTAGTCCTGGTACCAAAAACTGGAAAGCCGAAATGGGGAGAGAATATGATGCGATCATGGAGAACATTGTACAACACCCGACAATGATGCCCGTTTATTTATGGCCCGATTATCTCCTTGTTGCCTACGACAAACTACTGATCACTGGTAATGTATTGCTCGAAATGATCAATAATGGACAAATGACATTTAGTCAAGAAAATAGCGTTCAATTGGCTCAAGTATATGATGAATATGACGAGATTCCTTATGCCAAAGTGATGAGGTCTGGCGGAATCAACAATGGATATAGTTACGCTGCGGCAAGCGCCAACAATAATGAAGGGGTCAATATTCAATACTTAGATGGTTTTTCAGCATTACAGTTCTATGACGAACCCTGGGCTGTCGCCTATTTTTATGTGGGCGAAGGAGTGGTCGATCCTTACCGTGTAAAGGATTTTACAGCATATAAGATCCTTCGACTAAAACTACGGGGAACTCAAGGCGGTGAGCAAATTCAGGTCGCTTTAAAGGACATCAGCAACCCGACAGATGGCAGCGAGACCAAGGTGTCATTAACCCTGACTGATGAATGGAAAACGTATGACATCCCCCTCTCTAGTTTCACCCCCACACGACTGGAAGAGCTATTTCTTTTTGCCTCATTTATAGTAGAAAACCAAGCATTGACCATCGAGGTAGAATCTATCGAATACATACGGTAGCATGAATCGGTTGAATAAAAAACGGGACAATAGCTAAGCAATTATTACGATGCTTGAACATAGAACAGCAATCCTATATTACTACAGAAGATCCTTCACATTCTCTGGGGGTCTTCCAATAACGGCCTGTTTATCTTTAATGACGATAGGTCTTTCGATCAACTTGGGATGTTGAACCATCGCTTCGATCCATTCTTCATTACTTAAGGTCTTGCCCTTATACTCTTCTTTGTAGATGGCTTCTCCTTTTCTTACTAGTTCCTGAGGTTGCATGCCCAACATGTTCACGATCTCTTCGAGCTCTGCTTTTGTAGGTACGGTTTTCATGTATTCAACAACGGTAACCATTTCACCACTTTCTTCTATGATCTGAAGGGTTTCTCTACTTTTTCTACAACGCGGATTATGAAGAATTTTTAACATATGGGATTTTGCTTTTTGTAATAATCAACCTTTTAATGAGATTGGCAAACTAAACGATTCATATGGAGCAAATCAAGTTAAGCGAAGAAGTCAGTCTATCAAGATTAGTCCATGGTGTATGGAGGTTATCAGATTGGGGATATTCAAAAACAGAAATAGTCAAGCTTGTAGAACAATGCCTTGAGCTAGGAATAGACTCATTTGATCATGCTGATATCTATGGTGACTACAGCTGTGAAGAAATCTTTGGAGATGCACTTAAAGATGAGAAAGCCCTGTATGATGAATTGAAGATCGTTACTAAATGCGGAATCAAATTACTTTCAGAGAAAAGACCCGATCATTACATCAAGCATTATGACACCAGCGCTGAGCATATTATCTGGTCTGCAGAAAATTCATTGAAGGTTTTGCATAGAGATGTATTGGATGTGTTGTTGATCCACCGACCTGATCCATTGATCGATATGCATGGCGTGGCGCAAGCATTTACCCAACTCAAAGAGCAAGGCAAAGTCAAAGAATTTGGAGTAAGCAATTTTCGGGCATCTCAGTTTCGGGCATTGCAAGCCGTATTAGATTTTCCATTGGTGACCAATCAAATAGAAATCTCGGTATCGGCTCTACAAGAATTTGACAATGGCTCTATTGATCTTTGCCAAGAAAAGAACCTCCACCCTATGGCTTGGTCACCTTTGGCAGGAGGTCAATTATTTGGCTCGGCCACTCATAGTTCAATAACTCTAAAAAATGTACTACATAAAGTAGGAGATGAATATGGAGCCTCTATAGATCAAGTGATGTATGCTTGGTTATTGAGACATCCCGTTGGAATCCTACCAATTATTGGCTCTGGAAAGATCGAAAGAATCAAAGCTGCGGCAGAGGCCATGAAGATCAAATTGACTCGTCAACAGTGGTTTGAGATCTGGGTAGCTTCGAGGGGTGAGAGTGTTCCATAAAGTCAATGGACGATTAAAACAAACGCGAGAAAAGTAATATCAGTTATCAAGAGCAGGTTTACCCAACTAATGACTTCCGCCCTTATTTAATATTTTGACTTTCTCGATTAAGGGAAGCATCCTTCGGTTGTGCTTAGGATAAAAAAGAAGAGGTTCTACTATTGACAATAGATCATTAACTCACAATCCGTTATTGCTCTTTTCACTTAAAAGTATGAGCTGCTTTTAGGTAGATAACCCTATCTTAAAAGAAAAAAGCTAGGATGAATAAGAAGCCAGGAACTATCGGTTGGTTCGACCTAACCATTTCTAATGCCGAAGAAGTTACAGATTTCTATGAAGCTGTTTTAGGCTGGAAACCTGAGCTAGTCTCGATGGGAGATTACAATGATTACAACATGACCATTGATGGCATTCCACAAGCAGGTGTTTGTCACAAAAAAGGGCCCAACGAGCACCTACCCTCTACTTGGATGATCTATATTAATGTGGAGAACATTGAAACCTCTGCTCAAGCAGTGGTTGAAAAGGGTGGTGAATTACTCGGTGAGATCAGAGAGATGAAAGGATATGGGAAGTTCTGTTTCATTAAAGACCCCGCAGGTGCAGCTTCTGCTCTATTTGAACCAGAAATTGAATAACAACTTAAAAAGAGCGATGAACAATCTCTAACTGGTTTTATGATTCAAAAAAGACCTGCAATTAGAAAGCCCAAATAAGTACCTAAGCCAGTACCTAAGGATCCTGCAAGTATTGAAGGAAGTAGTAGATCATTCCTTTTAAAGCTCTTGGCCAAGGCCATGGCGGTGCTTGCTCCACCAATATTAGCCTGCGATGCAATTGCAACTACTGCCCAATCGGACTTCAAGACAATTCCGCTTAGGATTAAAAATGCTCCATGAATTACAACGATAGTTACTGTGAAGAGTAATATATCGAAAGCATGCTCTCCCACTTCTACCAAAGCGGTCACCTCACAAAATGCGCCTACTACCACTAAGAATAAATAGACTGCAAACATTCCCAACAACTTAGCCCCTGGTAGCTTTTGTATAAATTTCATTTGTGCTAAGAGCAAAGCAAGAGTTGTTAATATTAGTACCGATGGAATAGCCGATTGTTCAGCCAACAAATTTGAAATCAACATGGCTGCTAGCCCTATGAAGAGCATGGCACCCAAACGCAAAGGCCCGACCTGTTCACGTTCAGTATACTCTTCAACTTCTCCTTCTGTTTTCATCAACAATTTCGGATTGGGTTTGAGCTTCATCATAATAGCCGGCAATGAAAGTGTGACTAACATCCAAATGGCGGTCACTATATTGTCTGCAACAACAATTCCTGTGTAGATCGCTCCTTCTTTAACCACGTCATAATGCAAGGCAACTGCATTAAAATTGGCACTTCCACCTGTATAAGTCCCTGTCATCATTCCTGCAATAGCAGCGAAATTATTTCCAAAAACCACTTGATAGTCGATTAATTGGAGGGCGACTACCACACCGATCACGGTTCCCATTGCACCTAACCCAAAAGCCAAAAGCATTGGTAGCCCAGCCTTCTTCAGCTCCTTGAGTTTCACCCCTAAAAGCAAATAAAAGATGGAAGCAGGTGCTACATAACTAAAGATGGAATCGTAAACAGGACTTGCATTAGAAGCTGAAGGGATCAATCTCAGATTGGCAAAAACAGCTCCAAGAATGATCACTAATAACGGACCTGAAATATGCTTAAGGAAAGTATTCTTGGTCAACCACTCACTGATAAAGATCAGGCCGCAAAGTACGGTCAAGATATACAGTGGATTTTGAATCATCTTTTCAAGATAAGAAAACTTTAGTTTCATTTTCAAGCCCTTGAACTATTCAAGGAGCTCTTAATCGAGATGGGGAGTATTCGTAGATAAAATTCAATTAACAGTTATTTACTAACTTCATGATCAACCTTAGATAAACCTAATATGAAGCCATCCTATTTTTTTTCAGTCTTCATTCTACTTTCTATTTTCTCATGTCAGCCAGAGGTAGAAAGCGAACAAGAAAAGCCGAACGTCATAATCATTTTTACCGATGATCAAGGTTACCAAGATGTAGGTGTATTTGGTGCTCAGGGTTTTAAAACACCCCATCTAGACCAAATGGCTGCTGAAGGCATCAAATTCACAGACTTCTATGCTGCTCAGGCAGTTTGCTCAGCATCACGTGCTGGTATTCTGACAGGTTGTTATCCAAATCGACTTGGAATCCATGGCGCTTTCATGCCAAATGCAGCAAAAGGATTGAACCCGGAAGAAGTCACCATTGCTGAAATGCTCAAGAACAATGGATACTCAACTGCTATTCATGGGAAATGGCATTTGGGCGATGCTCAGGAATTCCTTCCCACAAGGCAAGGGTTTGATGAATACTTTGGTATTCCCTTTTCAAATGATATGTGGCCAAATCATCCACAGCAAGGTTCGGTCTTCAATTTCGGGCCATTACCCCTCTATGAAAATGAAACGGTCATCGATACATTGAATGATCAAACCATGCTTACTACTCAGATCACAGAAAGGAGTGTAGATTTTATTAAAAGGAATAAGGAGAATCCATTCTTCCTTTATGTGGCTCATCCGCAACCTCATGTACCACTTTTTGTATCAGACAAGTTCAAAGGCAAATCTGAACGAGGACTTTATGGAGACGTGATCATGGAGATCGATTGGTCTGTAGGTGAGATCTTAAAGACACTAAAAGAAGAGGGTATTGATGAAAACACCTTGGTGATCTTCACTTCTGACAATGGTCCATGGCTGAATTATGGAGAGCACTCAGGAAGTGCTTTTCCCCTAAGAGAAGGGAAAGGAACTGCTTTAGAAGGTGGTCAGCGAGAGCCGGCCATTGCTCGTTGGCCAGGACATTTGGAGGCAGGAAAAACGATCTCAACTCCAATGATGAATATCGATGTAATGCCTACTATTGCGGAGGTTACCCGTAGCCAATTGCCGGATCGTATCATTGATGGTAAAAGTGTATGGTCAGTCTGGACAGGCCAAACTGATGAAAGTCCTCAAGATGCTTACTTCTTTTACTACCATGTCAATGAATTACAAGGGGTTCGATATAAAAACTGGAAGCTATATTTCCCTCATTCCTTTAGGAGTTTGAATGGTAGAGAAGGTGGGAAAGGTGGTTTGCCTGTTCCTTATGAATACCTCAAGTTTGAAGAAGTAGCTCTATATGACCTTGAAAGTGATATTAGTGAAACCAACAATGTTGCTGATCAACATCCTGAGGTAGTAAACACTATTAAAGTCTTGGCCGACCAAATGAGGGCTAGATTGGGCGATGCGTTGACTGACGTTAAAGGAACTGAAACGAGAGATCCAGGTAGGATCGAAAGGTAATCACCTGATCTGATACTCATATTTTTCAGGGCCGTAGAATCCTTGAGCAGGACTATTCATTGCATAATTGACTAAGCCAGACTCATCATCTACTCGCCATTCGATCTTTACTGCTTTTCTATCAGCATAATCTTCCATCCCTCTGCGTTCATCAACCAAACCAATATACCCACTGGATGAGGCCTGATAGATTTTAGTCCAACCTTGGTCTGCAACCATTTGAAAGCCCATTATTTCATCATAATAATTCTGTTGTGCCAATAGGTCTTGATGGTAAGTCCATGTTATGGAGGCGTAAAAATATAGCCCCTCATGTGCAGTTTCCACTCGTGGAGTTTTGTCCAAGGTCGCCATGAAGAGTTCATTTTCGGGATGCTGTTTGAATTGTTCGAATTCTAAGAGATATCCTTCCGGATCAATCGCCACAAATCCATCGTGCGGACCTCTTTCTTTAGGTTTATAGGTGTATTTGATCTTGATACCTTCCGATTGTACATGTTCATACCAGCTAGCTAATTGATCCGTTAACAAGGCAATTGCAGTAGATTTTGGTAATCCAGCAGGATAATCCTCAGAGACAGGATTGATCTGAATTAGAGCTGACTCACCAATAAAAAACTGATTGTCATTGATTCGTTCCAATCCTATCTTATTAGCATAGAATTCCTTGGCTCCTTCGACATTCTCATAGTACAGGTGAGTAACCTGTTGTTGTATTCCAAAGGATGCAAAAGACCTGTAATCGGAGTTTTGCATTAGAAGTTCATTGATCCCTTTGATGTCATAGCCTAATATTCTACCCATCCTTCTGGCTAAAAGTTGAGGCGGATCAAAATCAGCAATAATATCTTTTCTAAGTTGATCGTACTGGGTGAACCTATGCTCATCTTTATAGATCACAAAAATGGACTTGCCATCAGTAGCTTCAGCAGGAAAGAGCTCTGTTACTGGAAAATCATCTTCCCGATATAAAAACAAGCCAGCACTATCGGTGATTATTTTGAATTCAGATTGGAAAGCATCTGCTTCTTCTGGTAGCATAGGATTACTTAAAGCGATGGGCTTGGCTCCGTATTGGACCATTTCGCAATACACTTCAAAGCTTTTCAAAACCTCATCTTTCTCATTCTGACAAGACATTAACATAAACACTACCAAAAAGCTTAAAGCGATCTTCTTCATGTGATTAAAATAAAGGTTTCAAATGAATATTTAACAGAAGACCTTGTTTGAATTTGACATTATCAGAAAAAGGTGGGAATATGCTTGTTCAACCTTAATACTTTTAAGCATGTCCAGACTAGATAGACGTAATTTTTTAAAGAAATCATCACTCACGGCTGCAGCCATAGCCACCGCTACTGCCTTTGATAGCTGTGCTCCTCAAGATGCTGAAAGGGCTTCAAATGCTCAATACATGGGCGATTTTGCTGCTCCCAAATTAGACAAAGTGAGAATAGCACTTATCGGTGTAGGTGCCAGAGGATCAGGACATGCAAGAGATTTTGCCTCGTTAGAAGGGACAGAGATCGTTGCTATCAGCGACTTATATGAAGACTGGGCACAACGTTCAGCTGACCGTTGTATGGAAGTAGGAGAAGGCCAAAGACATCAAAACATCAAACTTTATCATGGCGAAGAAAACCTGTGGAAACAGATGCTTGAAGAGCAGAAGCCTGATGCGGTGATCATTGCTACCAATTGGAAGAATCATGCTCCGATGGCCATAGAAGCCATGAAACAAGGTGCTCATGCTTTTGTCGAAGTGCCTTTGGCCACAACCATTGAAGACCTTTGGGCCATTGTAGATACTTCAGAAGCCACAGGCAAGCATTGCATGATGATGGAGAACGTAAACTATGGTCGTGATGAATTGATGTTCCTTAACATGTGCCGAGAAGGTTTGATCGGAGACATTCTTCATGGAGAAGCCTCTTACATTCACGAACTCCGTTTCCAAATGGAAGAGCAAGAGCGTGGCACTGGTTCTTGGAGAACTTATCATTACGCCAATAGAAACGGTAACCTCTATCCTACCCATGGCTTAGGACCCGTGGCTCAATACATGAACCTCGCTAGAACTGATGATACCTTTGATACCTTGGTTTCTTACTCTACTCCTGCTATGGGTAGAGCGAAATATGCGAAGGAAAATTACCCGGCCGATCACAAATGGAACCAGCTAGATTATAAAGGCGGTGACTTAAGTACCTCAATTATTAAAACACAGGTTGGTAGAACAGTAATGGTACAGTGGGATGAAACGAGTCCAAGACCATATTCTAGGCTGAATCTTATTCAAGGAACCTTAGGCACTCTTGCTGGATTCCCAACCAGAGTAGCACTAGAGGGTGGTGTCGAAGGATTTACCAAAACTCACCACAGCTGGGCTCAGGGTCAAGAAGCTCTTGCGGCTTTAAGGGAACGATATGATCACCCGCTTTACAAGAAACTGAATGAAACCACCAAGAATTCTGGCCATGGAGGAATGGATGGTATCATGCGATACAGAATTGTTGAGTCCCTTAGAACTGGAACTCCTTTAGATCAGAACCTATATGAGGGAGCATTCTGGTCGGCTGTTGGTCCAATGAGTGAGGCTTCGGTAGCCAATGGTGGAATGCCTCAAAAATTCCCTGACTTCACCAGAGGTGGTTGGAAAGATACGAAGGCTTTGGGTGTAATTAGTTAATTACATTAACCTGCTCATACTACTCATCCTCGTTTATAACGAGGATGTTGATATAGTCAATTTGTAATCGACTGTCTGACCTGCGGTGCTGACGGTTATTTACATGCCTTAACTCTTATTGGTCACCCAACCTTTCCCTAACTCATGCAGTTAATGAGGAATGAAAACGCTTAGACTCATAAGTTTCATTTTTCTATCGATTTCTCTTCAATCTTGTGCTCAGGAAGAGTCCGGTGATGATCGATATGTATACAGAAGTGGAGACCCACAGGGTATCGACAAATGGTATATGGGCAGACAGATCGCCTATGTGATGGGCTATCAAGGCATGTCTTGGTTGGAAAGACCGGAGCGTGAAGAAGAGGAAAGAGTTAGTCTTCTCATAAAAAACATGGACCTTAAGCCGAGTCAGGTCATCGCAGATATAGGTGCAGGTTCTGGATTTCACGTGTTCAAAATGGCACCAAAAGTGAATCCTGGAAAGGTATATGCAGTAGATATACAGCCTGAGATGTTAGCCGCAATCCAACAGAAAATGGAGGCTGAAGGTGTAGTAAATGTGGAACCCATCAAGGGGAGTGAACAGTCAGTGAATCTTACAGAAAACTCTGTAGATAAAGTGCTATTGGTAGACGTTTACCATGAGTTTATTTATCCCCACGAGATCATGCTCTCCATTAGAAAGGCTTTGAAACCTGGAGGCAAAGTATATCTCATTGAATATAGAGCCGAGGACCGATCTGTACCTATTAAGCCGATTCATAAAATGACGGAAAAGCAATCTGTGAAGGAAATGGAAGCTGCAGGCTTTAAATTGGAAGAAAACATATCTAATCTACCTTGGCAACATTGCATGGTGTTTGTGAAGAATTGAAGGTAAGGATCTTATCAACTTCAGATAATTTGATACCAGATTTTAGTATATTCATTTAAAATCAAGCTTTTTAAACTATGCCAGCGACCACTCCAGAACATGATAAACGTGTGGCTGAAATGAAATTCTTTTCAGTTTATCCGCACTATGTGGAGAAGGTAGAGAAGAAAGGAAGAACCATTGAAGAACTTCATCAAGTGATAGAATGGCTCACTGGATTTAAAAGTAGTGACCTCGAAAAATTCATCGAAGAAAAAATCACCTTTAAAGAGTTCTTCGAACGTGCAACACTTAACCCTAACGCAAAGCTGATCAAAGGGGTGATTTGTGGCTACCGAATTGAAGATATTGAAACGCGACTCACTAGAGAATGTCGTTATTTGGACAAGGTGGTAGATGAATTGGCAAAAGGAAGAAAGCTTGAAAAAATAATGAGAGAGCCTAAATAGTTGACAATCTCTTAACCTAGGCTCAATCTTAGGCTCATTCTTTTTCACTTATTTCGTGCATGAGATCATTCATGGCAGTTTTCCTTTTGATGCTTGTCCTAAGTTGTGAAAATAACCGCCAGAAATCTATTGATCTACTAAGAGAAGTTGATCCTAATGTTGAAGGGCAATGGGTGAACATGGTGGTCGAAATCCCAGCTGGCTCTATTGAAAAATGGGAAGTCAATAAAACCAATGGAAAAATTGAACCAGACAGTCTCAATGGTGAAACAAGAATCATTGATTACTTGGGATATCCAGGAAACTATGGTTTCATTCCGCAAAGTATCCTACTCAAATCAGCTGGTGGAGATGGTGATCCAATAGATGTATTGGTTATAGGGAAAACTCTAGCTAGGGGAACCATTGTAAGGTGTAAGATCATTGGTGTCCTAAAGCTCCTTGATAATGGCGAACAAGACGATAAGCTTATTGCAATCTCAGAAGGCTCCCATTTAAGTCAAATCAACAGTTTGACCGAACTAAGTGAGAATCATCAAGGGACTTTAGAGATCATCGAGGTTTGGTTTACCAATTATAAGGGTGTCAATAAAATGAAATCAAAAGGTTATTTGGGAGTTAATGAAGCCCAAAAAATTCTTAATTCGGCCTTAAAAGGATATTCCTTTGAATAAAAAACATGCCAATGTGACTAACCCAAGGCATTCATCGCTTCTTCTCTGTAACTCTGGCCAATGGAGACCATGCAGTCTCCTATCTTGATCTGATTCCCTTCGATATACTCAACCCTAGACTTATTGATTATATAGGATTTATGCGTCCTTAAGAAGTTTCCTTCAGGTAATTCAGACAACAGTTTTTTCATTGTAGTGGTAACAATCAGCACCTTATCGTTCAAATGGACTTTCACATAATCGCCTAAGGCTTCACAGAAAAAGATATCATCAAAAGGAGTCCTATACATTTTCTTATCGGCCTTGAGCATAATATAATCTTGCTCATGAACTGAGGTGCTCTTTTGTCCTAATTTCTTCTTGACCTTTTGAATAGCTTTGATAAAACGCTCAAACGCAATAGGCTTCATCAGATAATCCACAGCATTGAGTTCAAAGCCCTCCACTGCAAATTCAGAATATGCAGTTGTAAAGATGACTTCAGGCTTATTCTGAAGCGATCTGTAAAAATTGACTCCGGAAAGTTTTGGCATGTTAATATCTAGAAAGAGAAGGTCTACTGGATTTTTCTCCAAAAAACTCATGGCCTCCAGTGCGTCCTTACATTCACCTTCTAATTCTAGATCGGGATGATCAGCTACAAAGCCTTTTAGGACATTTCTGCTTAAAGGCTCATCATCAATTATTAGGCATTTTATCATTTGAGCATAAGTTTAACTTTGAATATTTCTTCTGTCTCCTCTATATCAAGATCATGCTTCTGGGGGTAGATCAACTCTAGCCTCCGCTTCACATTTTCAAGTCCTATACCACCATACTTTCCACCTTCCATATCGTCAACTTCTCCCTTATTGTTCTTGACCTCAAACTCAACTGTTTCAGCTACTTTCAATTCCATTTCAATAAAAGCTGAATCAGAAACTCCTTTAACCCCATGTTTAAAGGCATTCTCGATCAGCGGAAAGAACAATAAGGGTGCTATCTTTTTATCTTTAAGCTCACCAAGGATAGTAAAACTAACTTCTGTAGTTTCATCTGCCCTCAGTTTTTGAAGCTCTAAATAGTTTTCGATCATCTCTACTTCCTTTTCAAGGTCGACCCTTTCTTCTGACACCTCATAAAGCATGTATCTTAGTAAATTAGACAGCTCTAAAACCGACTCTGCCGTCTGCTCACTTTTCGCCAAAGCCAAAGAATAAATACTATTCAAACTATTGAATAAAAAATGAGGATTGACTTGGGCTTTAAGCGAATTCAACTCAATCGAAAGCTTTTCCTTTTCCACTTGCTGAAGTCTATACCATGACCTGGAAAGCTTTAATAAAGTGGTGAGTACCAAATAGATCAGGAATATTGTGATCAATACCTCCCACTCTGTAAAAGATACCATATAGAACTCTGTAGGCAGTATTGGCAAAAGCAACTCAAATGTCAATTCATGAATACCATAAGTAGCTGCTAATAATAGAGCCGCTGAGGGCAAGTAAAGTAAATACTTATTCCTCTGAAGCAGTTTGGGTATTAGTAAGCGCAGGTTGAAATAGACTAAAAATGCTAAAGGAACATGAAATAATAGAGCATAGAAAAAATCTATGAATTTGAACAGGTTAGAAATACTAAAGTAATTTCCGATTGCATAAATAGACAACACCCAGAAAACCGGGTGTTGTAACCATTTTGAGTTAATGACCTTAATCAAGGTTTTCATAGTGCCATTTTAGTATATTCTTCAGATGCATCGAATACAGATTCATCATTAGAATACCTATCTAAAAACTTCTGAATCTCAGTAGGCTGAGCAGTGATTACGACATTGCCATCTACATATTCATGTCTCAATCTCACCAAATTACTTTCAAACAATTCATTTAATTTTTTAAGATAGAAAGGAGTTAACTCCAATTGACCACCATTAATATTCATTTTCATAAATGTATGAACTGGGAATAAATTTTCGCTAAGAGTATTGTCGGTGAATTCTGGAAGTGGATAAAGGTCTAGAAAATAGTCTTCTCCAATTTCTACTACATGTACCTGATAAGCATACTCTTCACCATTATCCATCACTGTCATTCTATAGCTTTCTTCAGTACTCACATAAGCAGTCCCTTTGAATTTGGCTGTAGCTTTCTTTAGTGCTTGACCCATTTTGCCTAATCCCTTGCCTAAGTCATCCATCATTTTGCCGAATTCACTTCCTTCAGCATTAACTGTTGAGTCTAGCTTTTGAGCCATTTTACCAATACCTTTTTCAAGGTCCGAGTTCCTAGTTCCAAAAAGAGAATCGTAATAGGACTTTACTTCTGCTGGATCAGAAGTGCTTTTACCATTAATATCCACAGTAATCGGACTGTCAGATTTAATACTCCAATCTTCCCCTTGCATGCTATAGCTGTAGGTTTCAGGATCACCATCTGAGTCGTCTTTCATTTCCATTTTTGAAGATGTAGTCTCGCTAGCCACAATATTTTCTTTATCCTGCACAGGTTGAAATTCTATATAGCTATCCGCATTAGCAGGGTCGAGTTGCCATTTTCCCACCAATTCAGGAAGATATACCAAAGTATCTTCAGTGTAAATTGGGAATAGAGAGTAGACACAAGAGCTCATTAAGAAACACAGGGCCCCAAAGGCTACAAATACTTTTAACTTATTCATGATTTTGAATTTTGAGTTTTTGATCGTTTTCATGATTCAAATGTGCTCGATCCCCCAGACCTACTCAAATTTTGTCGATGAACATGATGATTTTCAGGATGAACATGGCTAAAGCCAGTAATATTTATTGGGTATTGAATATTGTGACGGAAGACCGAAGTCGGAAATCGGAAGTGACTATACATCATTCAACATTAAAGGTTGATAATTATTGAAGCTGCATCCGCTAGGTCCTTAACTCGAACGTCCGAATAATCAGATGTTTGATCATCGGATATAAGTATAGCCCCCATTCCTAACTTCTTGGCTGGAATGAGATCTCTTTCTTTATCACCGATCATTATAGAATTGGCAGGATCTATTCTATGCTTAGCCATGGCCCTTTCAAACATCAGCGAATCAGGTTTACGTGACAAACTCTTACTAACAGATTCATGACCTGGTGCAAAATAAAGATCGTCTAATAAACCTCCACAAGCATCTTGAATTCTTGCATGACACTCAAGAACGAATTCAGGGCCATAATCTCCTTTTGCAATCCCACTTTGATTGGTAATTACAATCAGCAGAAACCCTGCTTCTTTGAGCGCTTTCAAAGGTTCTTTTATATTCTTAATCACCTCAAATTCTTCGGCCTGAGTTACTTGGTACCCCAGTTCTTTATTCAATACTCCATCTCTATCGAGAAAAACACATTTATTCATTAGATATGATTAACAAGATTTATGGCAAAGGAGGTCAACAAAATTCAAACAGCTTCCGTTTTCTCTATATATTCATTCCTTGGGTTTAAAAATAAAGAAAGAAAACTTCCAACCCTGAATAGGCCATTGTTTCAAATAAATTAGTTTTGTCTCTTTCTATGAGTGATAGTATTGTCATTATACCGACCTACAATGAAAAAGAGAACATTGCCGATATCATTGACGCAGTGATGCTTCTCGAAAATGACTTTGATCTATTGATCATTGAGGATAATTCTCCCGATGGTACAGCAGACATCGTCAAAAATAAAATCTCAGAGTATCCTGATCGGGTTCATATTGAAGAAAGGAAAGGAAAGATGGGTTTAGGAACCGCATATATTCACGGTTTCCGATGGGCCCTTAAAAGAGATTATGAATACATCTTTGAGATGGATGCAGATTTCTCCCACAACCCAGAGGACCTAAATAAGCTCTACTTTACTTGCGCAAAAAAAGGTGTCGACATGAGTATAGGATCGAGATATGTTACTGGTGTAAACGTGGTGAACTGGCCAATGAGTAGAGTAATGCTTAGTTATTTTGCTAGCTTCTATGTGCGCCTTATCACTGGTATGCCTATCAATGATACAACTGCCGGATTTAAATGCTACCACCGATCTGTTTTAGAAACAATAGAACTTGACAAAGTCAAGTTCATGGGCTATGCCTTCCAGATCGAAATGAAATTCTTAGCCTGGAAATACGGATTCAACATTGCTGAAGTACCTATCATCTTTACAGATCGAACGCGTGGCCAATCGAAAATGACAGGAGGTATTATTAAAGAAGCAATTCTTGGCGTAATCCAGATAAAAATAAATAGCCTCTTTAGAAACTTCCGAAAGGAGATGGATCTAGAGTCTAGATTAGTCGAATCGAATAGCCTTGACGGGACTCACGCGTGAAATGATCGCGGTCGGTAATAAAAGGGTTACCGTAACTAAAGCTAATGTCAATAGATTAATCCCTAGAAAACGAATCCAGTTCCACTCAATCGGCACATGACTCATATAATAGGTTGAAGCATCCAGCGGAATCAGTTTGAATTGATATTGTAACCAGCCTATAGCCAAAGCCAATACATTCCCAAGAATCATACCTCTGATGACTAAACGGATTCCATTGAATGTAAATATTCGCCTGATCAACTGATTAGACGCACCAAAGGCTTTGAACGATCCGATCATGGAGGTTCTTTCCATGATCAGAATGAACAACACTGATATCATATTGAAGCAGGCTACAAAGAGAATTAGCCCAATCAGTATGTGAACATTCTGTGCTAATAAATTGAGCCATTCAAAGATATTCTCAAATTTTTTATCCATCCGCTCAGAATAATGCTCAACACTTAAGTGCTCCACTAGTTGATCATCTGTTTTTTCTATTCTATCGAAATCATTCACAAAAACCTCATAACCTCCAACCTGATCATCATCCCAATTATTCAAACCACGAATGAGTTTAATATCTCCAATGACCACTTGGGCATCAAAATCCTCCAGTCCAGAACTAAAGATCCCTTGGACGTATAAGCTACGAGTTCTCGGTGGGTCCATAATGAAAGAAGACACCAGTCTATCTCCTATCCCTACTTGCATCCGATTTGCTTGCTTTTCACTGATCAGTACTTGGTTGATAAATCGTCCAGTATCTGAAAAGACTGGAAAGTTACCCTCAACTAAATAGGGTTTAAAAGCTGTTGTATCGAAAGAAGGCCCCATGCCTTTAAAAAGTAACCCGAAAACTTCGTCATTACGTGAAATAAGCCCTGGCTTGTGGGCAAACTCTTGGATATGGCTAATATTTTCATCCTGCCTAATAAGCTTCATTCGCTCATCATCTATAACAATCGGTTCTTCTTCATAGGTATTACCCAAAGTAAGTTTCTTGACTTGAATGTGCCCTGAAAAACTAAAGACCTTGTCTTTGATGCTATTTTGAAAGCCCCCCAATACCATAAAAGACACCAACATAATCGCTATTCCTAATGCCACACTGGCAATAGCAATCTTATGGATAGTACCTGAAAAGCTACCTTTCTCTGTACTATTGATTCTTTTTGAAATGAAATAAGGGAGGTTCAACTTATTGCTTATTTTAGCCTCAATTCTCAAAGATAAACGAAGCTAATGATTCGCCTATTCCTCGCTCTATTCATTTTTTCATGTTTTGCTTGTTCCAAGGCTCAAGACTTTCAGCTGGGAGCCGAAAGAATGGACAAATACTTATCCGACCTTGATGGTCAGCGTGTCGGATTAGTAGTCAATCAAACCTCCACTATTAGAAACACTCATTTAGTAGATACATTGCTTTCTAGAGGAGTTGATGTGGTGAAAGTGATGGCCCCCGAGCATGGCTTTAGAGGCGAAGCGCCCGATGGTGCGACTATCGATAATTCTAAAGACCCAAAAACAGGGGTTCCGATCATTTCCATTTACGGAAGCACTAAAAAGCCAACTCCTGAAATGCTAGAAGATGTCGATGTTTTGATCTTTGATATTCAGGATGTGGGTGTACGCTTCTATACATTCATTAGCACCATGCATTATGTGATGGAAGCTGCTGCTGAAAACGATAAAGAAGTAATTGTACTCGATAGGCCTAATCCTAACGGTATGTATGTTGACGGGCCTGTTAAGGATGAAGAAGTCACCAGTTTTGTGGGAATGCATCCTATTCCAATTGTTCACGGATTGACTGTTGGTGAGTTAGCTGAGATGATCAATCAAGAGGGTTGGTTAGCCGATGGAAACATATGTGATCTAACAGTTATTCCTATGACTGGATGGAATCACTCTATGGAATATAGTTTACCGATCAAGCCATCCCCCAATCTACCGAATGATAACGCCATTGCCTTATATCCAAGCCTAGGTCTATTTGAAGGAACTGTGGTAAGCGTTGGAAGGGGAACGAATCATCCTTTCGAGCAGATCGGTCATCCGCTGTATACTGGAGGTGGAGCAACATTCACCCCTCTACCGAATGAAGGTTCGAAATATCCTCCGCTGGAAGATAAGTTATGTATTGGTTATGCATTTTACAATGGAAATTCACCCCGAGAATTCTCCTTAAAATGGCTGATCGACTTTTATAAGAACCTCTCGCCTAAGACAGAATTCTTCAAGGACTATTTAACCTTGCTAGCTGGAACTGTGGATCTAAGGCTCCAAATTGAAGAAGGCCGAACTGAAGCTGAGATTCGAGCCAGTTGGCAGCCTAAACTCCAGGAATACAAGGTACTAAGAAAGCAGTATCTATTGTACGAGGATTTTGAGTGAAGCCTTTGAAATATCCGTTTAAAAAATGGGAAATCCACCCCCGCCAGCAGGGGACATTTTATCAACACAGTTGCTGATAGCACGTATATCCTCCTCTGGAGGAGGTGCCTGAAAGGCGGAGGAGGACAAGCCTAGAAATCAAGTAAGCATCCTTCCAATACATTCCCTATTTTTGCACTAATGAAAGATCTTCGCATCATTTATATGGGTACACCAGAATTTGCGGTACCCAGCCTTCAAATTCTGGTCGAAAACGGATTTAATGTAGTTGCTGTGATCACAGCTCCAGACAAACCTAAAGGTCGTGGTCAAAAACTAGCGACTTCACCAGTGAAAGACTATGCTGTTTCTCAAGAGATACCAGTACTTCAGCCCAAAAACCTAAAAGCACCCGAGTTTCTAGAAGAACTTAAGAGTTACAAAGCCAACCTTCAGGTAGTCGTTGCCTTCCGCATGCTCCCGGTAGCAGTTTGGGATATGCCGGAGATCGGTACTTTCAATTTACATGCCTCTCTCCTTCCTCAATACCGAGGCGCAGCACCCATCAATTGGGCGATCATCAATGGAGAAAAAGAAACTGGTGTCACCACATTCTTTCTCAAGCATGAAATTGATACTGGGAATATTATTTTCCAGGAAAAGGAGACTATAGCGGAAGATGATAATGTTGGAGACCTTTATGAAAGGCTCATGGCTAGAGGCTCAAGATTAGTATTGAAAACCGTTCAAGCCATTCAAAAAGACGATTACCCTCAACTTCCCCAAGATGAATCAGGTGAGATCAAACATGCACCTAAGATCTTTAAGGAAACTTGCGAGATAGACTGGTCAAAGACATCCGAAGAAGTTTATAATTTTATTAGAGGGCTTTCACCTTACCCATCTGTCTGGACCAATTTGAATGGCACTCAATTCAAGATCTATGAAGTAGAGAAATTGGAGCTGACCTCAGCAGGTGATAATCCTGGAGATTTTTCTACAGACAATAAGACCTATTTACATATCCAAACAGGTGGGAATGCAGTTGCTGTTAAAGAACTGCAAATGCAGGGCAAGAGACGCATGGATATTGAAACCTTCTTAAGAGGAAACGACCTATGATTCGAACGATAGTTGTAGCAAAATCAAGAAATAACGCCATTGGAAAAGATAACGATCTCCTTTGGCGATTACCGGATGACTTTAAGTTCTTCAAACAAGTGACACTAAATCATCATGTGATCTTAGGTCGAAAAACCTTTGATTCATTGCCGGGTCTCCTCCCTAAAAGAACCTTTATCATTGTCACTAGACAGGAAGACTATAAAGCTCCTGAAGGTCATTATGCTGTCAACAGTATTGAAGGAGCGTTCGAACTTGCAGAAAAAGAGCTAGGATTAGAAGAAGTATTTATTGCAGGGGGTGGAATCATTTATAGTGAAAGCTTAAAAAGAGGATTGGTCGATAAGATGTTGATCACAGAGGTTAACGCCATTTTAGAAGGAGCAGACACCTTCTTTCCAGATTTTGAACACAAAGACTGGGCAGAGGAAACCAGAATCCATCATCCTGTAGATGATAAGCATCAATATGCTTTTGACTTTGTGACTTATGTAACGAAATAATTCTAATCCACCTCGCCCCCTTTTCAAAAAGGAGGAGGATTTGTGCATTAGAATTGCTTAAATACAATCGGTCATTCCTGTCTGCGAAGGAATGACTAGACGTAATAACATTGATGAAAAACAAAACCATTTGGATCACGGGGGCTTCCTCTGGAATTGGCGAAGAACTTGTCAAACAATTTTCTAAGGAAAAAGTCAATTTGATCATCTCCGCAAGAAGATCTACTGAACTTGATCGAGTGAAGCAAGAGAACGTAGGCACAGCCAAAATCGAAATCCTCCCATTGGACCTCGAAAGAGCAGACGAACTCGAAGTAAAAGCTGAAAAGGCAATTTCCCTATTTGGTCAGATAGATATTCTCATCAACAATGGAGGTGTCTCCCAACGATCAATGGCAATGGACACACAATTGGATATTGATCGCAAGATCATGGACATCAATTACTTTGGCACAATTGCCTTAACAAAAGCTGTGATGCCACACATGCTTAATCGGGGGAGTGGACAAATAGCCACCGTCACAAGTGTTACAGGTAAATTTGGTACTCCATGGAGATCAGGCTATGCAGCCAGCAAACATGCTCTTCATGGTTTCTTTGATAGTCTGCGAGCCGAATTAGAAGATAAAGGTGTCAGCTTTACACTTTTGGCTCTAGGATTCATTGGCACAAAACTCTCACAAGTAGCATTAAAAGGCGATGGTTCTCTGAATGGCACGGTTGATGAAACTCACAAAAGGGGGATCTCACCAGAGGTCTGTGCAAAAAAGATCATCAAAGCAATTCGGAATCAAAAAAGAGAAGTCTATATCGGCAAAGAAGCTTATGCAGTATATGTAAAGAGATTCTTTCCTGGGTTATTCTCCAGATTGATCAAAAAAGCAAAAGTGAGGTAATCACTGTGGGAGTATTGAATGATGAATTTTGAATGTTAAATTTCAGAATGAAAAATCTAATTGTCTCCTTTCTTCTTATTCTCTGCACTTCTGCATTTAGCCAACAAGCACAAGACACCAAGATCATTGTGCGTACCAAAGCCAAGGATGCAAAATTCATAGGCACCAGCATGGGTGGATCAATGATCATTATTCGCGATGCAATAACTGATGAGATCTTAGCTAAAGGTCTTACCGAAGGGGGAACAGGCAATACTGACCTGATCATGAATACACCAAAAGAAAGATATGCCTCTATTGGAGAAGGGGCCTCAGCTTTTGAAACCACAATTAGTTTAACGAAGCCTCAGCAAGTTACTATTCAAGCTATTGCACCAGTCAATCATGAAGAATCGAGTGTATTTGCTCAAACTCAAGTCTGGTTAGTTCCTGGCAAACATATCGATGGAAATGGTGTCATTTTAGAAATTCCCGGCTTTGTGATCGATGGACTTTATCCTCAAACACATCAAGGGTTTTCAATAGAAGAAGATGAAAGAATAGAATTAAAAGCCAATATCGTGATGATGTGTGGCTGTACCATTTCAGAAGGTGGATTATGGGACTCTAACCAGATGGAAGTTGATGCCATGGTTTATGTCAATGGGGAGTACTGGAAAACCATCGAAATGAAAAATACAGAGGCCAATACATTTACAGCTAACTTAGCCTTGGAAAAAACAGGTAGTCATGAAGTCATCATCACTGCCTATAATTCGACTTCGCAAAATACCGGTGTTGAACAATTGAATTTCAGAGTTTCTAAATAGATCAGATGAAGAATTTTTTAATCATCATATCCATTTCAATATTATCATTTCAGGCTTTTTCCCAAAATAATGGGCCTTATGTAATCTATAATAGCAAGGGCAAGAAAGTCAGCTATAAAAAGATGATAAGACAATTGGCCAAGCAAGACATGGTCTTCTTTGGTGAATTGCATAACAACCCGATTTCTCATTGGCTCCAGTATGAGGTGACGGCAGAACTGGGTAAAGAAAGAGATTTAGTGCTTGGGGCCGAGATGATCGAATCTGACAATCAAGATGAATTGAATGATTATCTGGCGGGCAATATTGACCAAAAGGGTCTTGATACTTTAGCTCGCTTATGGACTAATCATAAAACTGACTACAAACCATTAGTTGACTACGCGAAAGAGAATGACCTCACTTTTGTTGCTTCCAATATACCGCGGAGATTCGCCAGTATTGTAAATCAAAATGGATTTGAGGAACTGACCAGGTTAACTAATGAGGAAAGAGGCTGGATCGCCCCATTACCATTTCCTTTCGATCCTGAATTACCCAGATACCAAAACATTCTAGACATGATGGCTGGCCATGGAACAGTAAATTTGGTTAAAGCGCAAGCTTCAAAAGATGCTACGATGGCTCATTTCATTTTAGAAAACTGGGAGGAGGAAAAGCTTTTCATTCACTATAATGGTGCCTATCATACCGGTTTTCATGAAGGAATAGTCTGGTACATCAACGAATACAAGCCAGGTTTGGAGATTCTTACCATCTCCACAGTGGAGCAAGCTGACATCACTAAATTAGCAGAAGAATATAAAGGTGAAGCTGATTTTATCATCTGTGTAGATAGTAATATGACCAAAACTTATTAGTCTGAACCTGTAACACAGTTGTGCTTTTCTAAGTTTACCTTTGCAGCATAGGCAGAATAAATATGAACGATAGAAAAACCACCAATACCCTGTTACTTATCCTGGTTATTCCCTTGGTCTTCTACTTGTTAAAGATCTTGTCATTCATTTTTATTCCACTGATCTCTTCAATGTTTATTGCCTTGATGTTTTTACCATTGATGAGATGGTTAAAACGAAAAGGAAGTCCCAAGTACCTTAATATTGTCATTGTAGTTGTCATTTTGGTGATCGCTTTCAAATTATTTGGTGAGCTGATTCAACTCTCTAGCAGAGAGATTTTGGAGACAGATAACCAGTTTTTTCAAAGAGCGAAAACTAAATTAAGCGATCTACTCATCAGCGTTGAGAGCTTCTTCGGTGTAGATTTCCTAAAAGGTGAGGAAACGCTACAAAGCTTGGTCAGTAAGGAGGCGGTTATTAATAACCTGGTTCCTACTGTTGATTTTGTAAGTGGTACAGTAACAAAACTATTAACAACCGTTTTCTTTGTTTTGCTACTTTTAGCCGAATCGTTTGATGTTCAGAAGATCATGAACTCCACAATCATCAAACAGCCCTTCACTTCGGTCAAGACTTTTAGGAAAATTGAAAAAGACCTTCTCACCTTTATTAAGGTTAAATTCTTCGTTAGTTTTTTAACTGGTTTAGGAACTGGTTTAGTCTGTTATTTCTTTGGTGTAAGCTTTCCTATATTTTGGGGCTTATTTGCATTTTCCATCAACTTTGTTCAGATGATCGGCTCTGTGATTGCTGTGATTGCCGTCAGTATTTTTGCCTTTGTTGATATTGAATCTATGTCCTTATTATTGTTTTTTGCCTTAAGTGCTACTGGTGTTCAAGTTTTAATAGGAGGAGCGCTAGAACCAATCATGATGGGGAAATCATTCTCGATCAACGTCATTACAATATTAATTGCCTTAATGCTTTGGGGCTATGTCTGGGGTGTTCCAGGGTTGATCATGTCTATTCCGATCACGGTGTTCTTGAAGATCCTTTTCGAGCAATACAGAAACACCAAGATCATCTCTAAATTAATGTCTGGAAGCTGATAAGATTGTCTTCCATTTTTAATTTTATCACAATAATTCTCGAGTCATTTGAATAACTTCAAAACATGAAACGCGTTCTACTCTCGCTGTTTGCGGTATTGCTCATTTTTATTGCATATCTATTGGTCAACACTTTTAGCTTTGAGTCTAAGCAGCTCAATATTGAATTGGTAGAGAAGGTTATGATATCAAATAATGCTATCGAAAACCTACAAGAGGCCTTAAGATTAAAAACAATCTCCTACGAAAATTCAGAAGATTTCAACCCTCTTCCATTTGAGGAATTTAACACTTTATTAAAGGTCAATTATCCCCTTGCAGACAGCATATTAGACCATCAAACCATAAATGACTTCAGCCATGTTTATAAATGGAAAGGGACAAACTCTTCGCTAAAGCCTATTGTCCTTATGGGTCATATAGATGTAGTTCCTATAGGCTCTCCTGAAAAGTGGTCCGTTGATCCATTTGGTGCTCAATTGAAAGATGGAAAGATCTGGGGAAGAGGAACTATTGACGATAAATTCTCAGTGATCGGAATCATGGAAGCCGTTGAAATGCTATTGAAAGAAGGCTTTCAACCAAAAAGGACTATTTACTTGGCCTTTGGTCACGATGAAGAAATTGGAGGAGAAAAAGGAGCTGTTGCTATTGTGGAGTACCTTAAAAATAAAGGTGTTGAAGCTGAATTTGTTTTGGACGAAGGTTATGCTATTACTCAGAAATTGATACCAGGAATTGATCCGGATGTTGCAATGATCGGGATCGCAGAAAAAGGATCGACCACTATAGAGTTCATTGTAGATCTTGAAGGTGGTCATAGCTCTCAACCCGGACCTGAAACTGCTATAGATGTTCTGGCCAAAGCGATCGCTATACTCAAAGAAAAACCTATGCCCGCCACCATTTCAGAAGCTATGGGTGGTTTCATTGATCAAATCGGGCCAGAAATGAGATTCATTAATAAAATGGCATTTTCAAATAAATCCATCTTTAAACCCTTGATCATTTCTACTTATGAAAATGCCAGTAATGCTGGTAATGCCTTGGTAAGAACTACCACTGCTCCTACTATTTTTGATGCGGGCATCAAAGAAAACGTGATCCCTACTAGCGCAAGGGCATTAGTAAATTTCAGGATCATTCCAGGACAAACTGCTGCTGACGTAATGGATCATGCAGAAAAAGTGATCAATGATGCGCGAGTTGAGATGAACTTCTTTGGCTTTAATACTAATCCATCTCCTGTTTCTCCGATAGACAGTTGGGGATACGAAACGATTAATACCAGCATCAATCAAGTTTTTGAAGCTACGCTAACTGCGCCTAATCTAGTGATCGCAGCAACAGATTCTAGGCATTTCAGTCCCATCAGTAAGAACATCTATCGATTTGTTCCTTATCATATCAATGAACAAAACATCAACACTTTTCATGGCATCGATGAGCATATTTTAATCGAAGACTATGAAAATGCAATCCGTTTTTATCGTCAATTGATCCTTAATAGCAATCAGTAAGAGTTAAGCGCATAAGCAATAGAAGCGATTACTCCAAAGGAACAAGGAGTAATAGCAAATAGCCCGACCCTTGAGGCACGCCCAAAAAAACCCTTGATACTAATACCAAGGGTTTTAATTCTTTTCGTCTTACTATCCTCCTTGTTTAGAACCAACCTGCTCCTAGATCCCTAAATGGCCAAGGAATAGATACTAAGATCAAGATTAAGCCTATCAAATAGAATGTGGCAACGGCTCCGAATTTCTTAGCATCAGTAGTCGCTTTTTTAGATTTACTATATCCTACAGTAATCAATGCTATGGCAATAAGCATTAGTGAAATGTGCTCAACGCTATAGAATCTATATACAGGGTTAGACATGAAGCCTTCAGAAAACTCCACAAGAGGGCTTATGAAATATAGGACTAAGCCAATTAACAATTGAATATGAGTAAAGATCATAGCGAAAAGGGTGATCTTTTTATCCTTGGGCGTCCATTGCCCGCTTGACTTCTTAGAAAAGGCGTTAAAAATAGCGGCTAAAAGTAAAATGAGAACAACCCATCTAAGTCCTGAATGTGCGTGAACAAGTCCGTTATACATATCGAGTAAATTTGTTTCAACAAAGAAAGTGTAGAATGTGGAGAGTTGTTCAAAAATGGCAAAAAATATTGGGGTTCGCTGGACTCTCACCCAAGATCGCTTCGCGATCTTCCCCTCTCTTTTAAGAGAATGGTGTTACCCTACTGGTTGACGGGGTGAGTCAAACTCACTATCTTCTACCCATGAAAGCAGCACTTTATCATCAGTTCAAAGGTCATATGGCGATAGAAGATGTCTCTGATCCGAAGGCCTCTGAGAACAGTGTCATTCTAAAAGTAGAAGCCACAGGTTTATGCCGGTCTGATTGGCATGGTTGGATGGGACACGACACTGATATCGAACTTCCTCATGTACCGGGGCATGAGCTGGCGGGAACGATTGTTGAAAAAGGGAAAGGGGTAAAAGGGTTTGAGATCGGAGACCGAGTGACTGTTCCTTTCGTTGGTGGTTGTGGTCATTGCGAGCAGTGCCATGGTGGAAACCAACAAGTCTGCGATAATCAGTTCCAACCAGGCTTTACCCATTGGGGAAGCTTTGCCGAGTTTGTGGAGATCAAATACGCGAACGAAAACTTAGTGAAGTTACCGGAGGAAGTTTCCTTTGAAACGGCTGCGAGTTTGGGCTGTAGATTTATCACTTCCTATCGTGCGGTGGTTCACCAAGGGAGAGTAGCACCAGAACAATGGGTAGCCATTCATGGCTGTGGTGGTGTAGGCTTATCAGCCATCATGATCGCCAAGGCTTATGGAGCTCAAGTGATCGCAGTAGACATCAACGATGAAGCCTTAAGACTAGCTCAAAGCATTGGAGCTGACCACCTGATCAATTCAGCCCAGACCAATCCAGTTGAAGCGGTAAGAACCCTCACAAAAGGAGGTGCGCATGTTTCAATGGATGCCCTTGGAAACAAACATATCACCTACAATTCGATAGCTAATTTGAGAAAGAGAGGTAGACATTTACAAGTGGGGTTACTGGCGGGTAAGGATTTTGAACCTCGCCTTCCCATGCAACTTGTGGTAGCTAATGAGCTTGAGATCTTAGGCAGTCATGGTATGCAAGCTCATGCCTATCCCGAAATGATGCAGTTGATATCAAACGGGATTTTAAGACCTGAGCTTTTGATCAAAGAAACTGTTTCACTTTCAAAAGGCGCTCAGCTTCTCACCAAGATGGATGAATTTAAATCAGTAGGGGTCAACTTGATCACAGATTTTAATCGCTAAAACTTTAAAGCCGCATAACCCTTCAACTGATAAGTAGTCAAGGTGGTCAACATAGATGTGGCAACTTCTATACCTGGGGCGAGCTTTTGGTGATCTATGCTCCTACCCATCAACGACTGAGAACAAGTGAATATTTTCACACCAGCTTCCTGAAGTTCCTTAAACAATGGCAAATGAGGATTATCTACCCCATATTTTGCTCGGTAGGTCTCATTATCTAAAGTAGACCAAATGGCGCCTCCATGAATAGCCAAAACCACATTCATATTCTTTTTAGGCACTCCTCCCATAGCATGAAGATTCATTAGCCTAGCAACATTGATGATCGAGTAAAAAGGATCTTCATTGTTATTGCTTCCAGTGACAACATCAATCACCACTTTGTATTCCATATTTGGATCTGGCTTCTCAGTAGCATGCGGTGCGTCCATGATGCCTCCGTAATTTTTAATAACTGGATTTATCATGTCTTGAGCTGAGAGTGAAAACCCAGAAATAATACATACAACTAAAATGAGGGATCTTACTTTTTTCATGTCATCAATTATTTGAAATTTAATCTAACAAATCCCTGAAAAATATTTCACTGCTTTTATATAGAGGTATTTATAATATTTTCACTATTTTTATACTAGTCGGTATATTTTTAAATATGACTAAAGCAGAAAAGACCAAACAATTCATCATTGAGACAGTAGCTCCTATTTTTAATAAGAAAGGAGTATATGGAACTTCGATGAATGACATTACGCAAGCCACTGGTTTAACCAAGGGAGCTATCTATGGCAATTTTAAGGATAAAGACGATCTAGCAAATACTTGTTATGATCAGAATTTAATATTCTTACAGAAAGGTTTCTATCGCTCATTTACAGGAGCTCATTCTAACTGGGAAAAACTTGAAGAGCTGTTGTTATTTTACAGATCAAACTTTACAGAACTTTCGGCTGCTGGTGGTTGCCCTTTGATGAATACGGCCATCGAAGCAGATGATGGATACACACTACTTCAAGATAGAGTCAGACAAACATTTGAAGCTTGGGAAAAAGAACTGGAAGCCATTATCTCTGAGGGCCAAGAGTCAGGAGAATTTAACGCACACTCTGATGCATCTACCCTATCGAAGTTATTTATAGCTACCGTAGAAGGCGCTATTCTTTTAAGTAAAACGACAAATAACACCGAAACATTTGGTCAAGTGATAGACAAGTTTAGTCTTATCCTTGAAAAAGAGCTAAAGCTATGAGAAGAGTAGTGATAACGGGAATGGGTGCACTCACCCCAATTGGTAATTCTTTAAGTGATTATTGGAACGGATTGATCAGTGGGGCATCTGGAGCGGGTGAAATCACCAGGTTTGACACCACTAAATTCAAGACCCATTTCGCATGTGAATTGAAAGGTTTCAATCTGGAAGATCATATTCCACGCAATGAATCGAGAAAGTATGACAGGTTCACATCTTATGCTTTAGTGGCTGCAGAAGAGGCTGTTCAACATGCCCAAATAAATTTCGAAGAATTAGACAGGAACCGTATTGGTGTGATCTGGGGATCTGGAAATGGAGGTATAGAGACTTTCACAGAAGAGATGATCGACTATGCCAAGAGAGATGAAACCCCAAGATTCAATCCATTCTTTATCCCAAAGATCATTGCAGACATAGCATCAGGTGTGATCTCGATGAAGTATGGATTACGCGGTGTCAATTTCACCTGCATCTCCGCTTGTGCTACTTCTACCACAGCAATTCTAGATGCTTTTAACTATATCAAATGGGGTAAAGCCAATATGATCATTACAGGCGGATCTGAAGCACCAATCACTGCTGCAGGTTTAGGCGGATTCAATGCATCACGAGCTTTGAGTACCAACAATGAAAATGCTATTACTGCATCAAGACCTTTCGATAAAAGCAGAGATGGTTTTGTTATGGGCGAAGGAGCAGGAGCTCTAATATTAGAAGAATACGAGCACGCTAAAACCAGAGGAGCGAATATCATAGCGGAAGTAGCAGGTGGGGGAATGGCTGCAGATGCATATCACCTGACAGGAACTCACCCAGAAGGAGAAGGCGCCTTCTTAGGAATGAATGAAGCTTTATCTGATGCAGAGATAAAAGCAAAAGACATTGATTATGTAAACATGCATGCAACTTCTACCCCTGTTGGCGACCAAAGTGAATTAATCGCTATGCAACGGGTATTTGGCACTGAAACAGATTTGGCTGTATCTGCTACGAAGTCCATGACTGGCCATCTATTGGGTGCCGCAGGAGCCATAGAAGCCATTGCGAGTATCAAGGCCATTCAAGAAGGAATGATTCCTCCTACCATTAACACTCAAGAAGTGGATGATGAATGGGTAGGTAAATTTGATATGACTTTAGGCACTCCACAAAAGAGAGATGTCCGTTATGCTATGAGCAATACCTTTGGCTTCGGTGGTCATATAGCCACTGCAATATTCAAGAGGTTTGAATAGGTGCTTCAATCGCGAAGAGCGAAAGAAATAATAATTTAGTAGTAAACAACTTCGAGGTCTGGAAGTATTTCAAGGAGTTTATCAATATCGTTTTGTCTTAAGCCAGTATTGAAACAAGTCAACTTGCTTAGTTGGGAAAGACCTTCTAGTCTATCTAAACGAAATACGCGAGTGTTCGAACAATCGATCTCTTTTAGATTAACAAGCGTCTCTAAGCCTCTTAATCTTCTGACTTGAGTTCCTGAACAGTCGAGGTATTCTAACATTGTTAAACCTTCCAAAGGTCTAAGATCTTCTACTGCGGTATTGGTGATAGTCAGACTTTTCAGGAGAGGATATTTCTCCACTAGCCCCGTCAAGTCTGAGATTGGCATTTGAAGAAGAGACAACCTTTCTAGTTCTGGCAAATCAGGTAACCTTCCGATTTGATTCACATTGACTTGCTTTAAGCTTAGCCCGGTCAATTGATAAAAAATAATCAATGCCTCATTGAATCCATCAGTTATAACTACTCCTTCAAAACTCAGTGACTTTCTTGCAATCAAGTCATGTAATTCATCACTATTTGGTTCTGCAGACAAACCAACCATTTCTTGTAATGATCTTTTCATAGCAGGAACCAAATCTGCCCACCAGGCCATAAGCTCCTCAGTCTTAAAACGGATACTCAGGTTAGGATTCTTGGCTAAAGCAGCAGCAACCTCATCTTCATTAATATTAGCTCCATCTAGATCGACCATGGCCAATTTCGGTAGATCGATCAGTTGGGCCATACTAGATATTGCAGTATTCCTTGCCTCTAGAATACTAAGTTTCTGAAGTTGATCCATGTTGATTAATTCATTTACTGTTGATCCGTTGAGAATTAATTTTTCTAATTGAGAGGAAAGAACATTTCCATCTATCGTACTGATCCTGTTTCTACCCAAATCCAATTCTCTCAGAGATTGAAATTTTGAAAGGCTTTCAATACCCTGCAGACCTGTTTGGCTTAAATCCAATTGATCTATTCTGATCAGTTCGGACAATTCCTCAACACTAGGTGAATTTGTTTCCATTAGATCCGATAATCTAATTTTTAAACCTTTTGGTATATTTCCCCACCAAGCTTTTAATTCATCTGAATTGTTGATCAGCAATGCACCATTGTATTTTGCGAACTCCATGATTATAATTGGATTAAGTGATGTGCCATTCGCATAGACACTTTCCAATTCCTGAAGTGTATAGATTGGTTCAAGTATTTGAATATTGGTATTATCCATTCTCAATACTTGTAGTTTTCTTGCTGCATCGAGTCCTTCTAGGCTAATGATCTCTGTACCTGAAACGTCTAAATAACGCATTGACTTACACTTTCCTACAGAAACTAGACTGTTCAAATCACTATTCTTCGCATATAAGTCGGATAGATTTGATAATTCGCTAAAATCTATCTCTCCTATTCCCTTAGCATCTTCTACCCAGAGATGAGTTAAACTTTTAAGGTTTGAGATGAAATTTAGATCAATCCCAGCAATCCCATTAATATTCAAATGACTCAGTTGACTAAAATTCTTGAGCACGGAAAAATCTTCGACATGACTGTTACTTAGATTGAGTCGTCTTATGTCTTTGTGATATTTCAAATATTGGAGATCGAAAACTGAAGTATTTGAGACATCTAAAGACTGCAAGTTATTAATGGCCAAAAGCGGACGAAGATCATTGATCCAAGTATTACTGATTTTGAGGTGCTTGAGGGCCGTCAGTTGATATATTGGCTCCAAATCAAGAATCAGATCATTGTCACTGATGTCTAATGAGTCTAGGGTTACTAAATCAAATAGTTCATCAGACGACAAACTATCATAATAGACGCCAAGCCTTTCTTGAAAGACTTTTTTCCACTCTAAAGTCAACGTAGCCCACCACTCTCTTAGTTGTTTTTCCTTACTTAACTTAGTCGTATAGATACTAGCTATTTTCAGCTCATCATTTGTATCCATGTTTAGCTCAACAAACCTCTTCTTAGTGGTATTGAGAGAGTCCCCGGCCAAACTTACCGCCTCCAGACTCCTTATCAATTCAACCTGATAATAAGGGGTACTATCAGATTTAATAAGTCTTTCGACATTTTCAATTTCAAACTCAAAATAGGCTTCTTCAAAAAAGAAATCTATATCCTTGAGGTAAGCCTGAATATCTTTATAAATAACAGATGAACGTCCTTCTTGGAGATCATCTTCTACCTGAACTCTTTCGTTATCAAAAAGCTTGAGGTAACTACTGTTAATAATTGTCTCTTTTTCAGAAACTGAAGCTCTATTCCCTCCCAGTAAATTGAAATAATAGGCAAGCGTTTGCACCATGCCTTTGGCTTGTTCAATCTTTGGATCAGGCAATGAATCTTGACCGAACTCTTGCGCTCTGGCATTGAAGAACAACAGCAGAAGCAATGAAGAAATAATCAGCTTATTTCTTGTCATAGAGAATTTTCAGCAAGTCTTCTTTTTGAGTTTCATTGATCTTAACCAGATCAGATATAAGCCAACCAGTGTTGTATCCTGGGCGATTGAAATTATTCAAGGAGAAATACCAGTCATCTACGGTAAAGAAATGAAAATTAACTCGGTTGACAGTTTCGAAAACCAAGTGACCCATCTTCACTTCGTACAAAAATAAAGTAAGAAAATCTGGCTCGTAATCCGCTAGCGTATAAGACTCAGGGCTTCCACCTACAACCATGGCTTTTCTCAAGTTCATAAAGTCCAGTTCATGACTCATAGGATGAAGAAACTCTTTTGTCTCCCCCCTCTGTTTGTCAAACATGGTCTTATATGGTTCAAAAGATAAGTCTGAGATCACCCATTCATAACCTAAGCCTTCTTGTTGAATCTCCATATAAAGAATCAATGGATATGAGCGGCCTTTATATCGAAAAGTAGTATTGACCACTGCAAACCAATCATCTGAACGCAGGCTCAAAAACTCAGGGTTATCATCACTGGTCACTCTATCGACAAAAGCATCGAAAGTTTCTTCAGAGAAACCTGCATTCTCTTCATCGAAGAGAATGCTGAGGTATCTTTTTCTTAATCTTGAATTTCTGTACTGTCGATCTTCAGGCTCGAACTTTCTTCCCTTAGTGTCTTCTTCACCATTAAAGCGATTGAAGAACTGATTCAATTGCTTAGTACTAGCTAGCAGTTTTTCTTCGACCTCCTGATCTTCAGAAATGATCTGAGCGGAGGCATTCGAAACTAAGAAGAAAAGGATCAAGCCTATGATCCCAATAATCTTTCTGATCATATGGTAGTTTCAGACACTCTAATGTCACCCAAGATCACATCCCAAAACTCAATAGTTCTTCCTGCAATTTGAGTTGACTTCTTCTCGACATAAATAGTGATATCCTTTTTGGTGGTATCCTTATATGCCAGCTGATCTCCATTAGACCCTTCAAACTTCTGGTAGATCGTTACTACTCCAACATATCTTCCATCAGGTTGTCTTTCAAGGTCTGAGATGTATTGAATATCATACCACTCAATGGTCACCTTATCATAATTCAGGGCCATCAGTCTTCTGAAGTACTCTCGAACTTTATAATATTCGATCTCTTCACTTGCCAATGACGAAACACCCATTTCAGAACCAGGAGCAAAAAGTTCTTCAGCCCTATCCATTACTCTTGTCGCCTCATTATAAGGGGTGTTCTTATTACCAATGATCTTGATGTACTTACCTAGATCTTTGATCTTTTCTAATGCCAACGAATCAATGGCCTCTTCTCTATTGGGATCTACCGCATTCTGCGCTTCAGCTGAAAAGCTGGTGAGAACAGCAATAAATGCGACTGCTAATATTTGAATGTATCTTCTGTTCATCTTCTTCTTACTTTTTAACTAATACCAACTCTTTGATCTTCCCATTAGGTGCTTTCACCACTTCTTTCACTCGATGCACATTGTTACCTGTATCCTTGATATAATTCAAGTATTTGGTAATATCTGTTGGCTCATCGAAATCTTCAGTTCCGCTGGCTGAATAAAAAATGATCAACACTGGTGCGCTTCCATTACTAAATAGTCCTAGCGCCTCTCTAATATTCCTATTAGCTATTTCAGTGGAAGAGGCGTTTGCAATAGCTGCGAAATAGTTATTCATCCTAGCATCCAATGCTGGTGCAGGAGCTTCACGAACATCAACAGGTTCTGGTTCCGGTTCTGGCTCGGGAGTTGGCGCTGGCTCTTCCACAGGTTCAGGCTGTGTATCTACAACCGCCTTCTGGCTCTTACATGAGGCCAAGAACACAAGTGTTACTGCGAAGAGCGCGAAAATTTTAATCGATTTGTTCATCTGGTTTCAAATAGTTTAAGTTGCTCTTAAATAATAATTAAAGATAGGATACAATAAGTATTCCAACTCTTAAGTGTAACGTAAAATACGCTTCACAGAGATGTTTTCATCAAAAGATTTTTCGAATTGAGAAAATCAACGTCAAAATGACAATGAAATTCATTTTGACGGGTGTATAAAGATGTAAATAAAAGATATGATCTTCGAAAAAGAAAAAAGTCTGTCAAAAGACTCTAATTCTGAACACCCGAGAGGACAGACGTTTTGGATATTGCATTTTCTGACCGACCGACCAACAGAATTAATTACCTTTTGGCAACTCAGCTACAGAAGCTCCTTCAGGCATTTCAAAATTACTCATGGCTGGGTATTCCTTGGAAACTTGAATGTTTTCGAAAACTCGTGGACCTCCTCTTGGGTCTCCTACCTTACCTTCAGAGTATTGATACCATTGCAATGATGATGGTAAAATGACACCTTCCATTTCTTTCCAACCTTCATATTTGATCAGGCTGAAACGATCACTTGGTTCGCCACCGAAAGTGGCTGTATAAAGTAACCATTCCATCTGATGAGTCTGTTGATCAGCAAGAACGACATATACATCGTTTGGAGCATCGCCCACTCCAGAATCATAGCTTATCTCAATGGCATCATAGGTCTCACCCTTTATCTCGATCGGGTCAACCATCTCATAATTCACTCCTGGATCACCTACAACAAATGGAAAGGCGTAGAAATAAAACATGAGGTTATAACGCATTCTTTGACTATCTGCATTGTCACTTGCAGGGTATACCCAAACATTTTCTCCATCAAAACCCACAGTTTGGTTTTCGGAATCGATCCTTGTGTACCTATTCTGAAGCTCTACTAAGGTTTTACTGCCACCATTTTCATAACTCAACATCTTCAAGTCTGTCCAGCTATCATAACCGCCATGAGCATCAAAAACAGCCTTTATTGCCGGTAAGTGATGAGAAGTATAATCAGGCTCAGGTGTTGAGGTTATAGACTCCTCTTGTGCAGGTTGTTGACAAGAAACTATAAATATGAATAAGCAAAAAAGTGACACGTATTTCATAACATTGATTTTGAACAAATTTGAAAAGAAACTACACAATGTTTTGTCAGATTCGTAACAATTCATGGTGGTTGCCTTAGCTTTATGATGAATGGTAATCGATGAAAATTCAATTCCATTCAGAATCATCACAAAGACCTTTAAATTTGAACCATATCATTCAGGTATGAGTAAGAAGAAACATTTCGAAACTGATGCTATCAGAACGCAAATAGCCCAAACACAAGCCAAGGAGCATGCAACTCCACTTTACCTCACCTCCAGCTTTACTTATGATGATGCTGAAGAGATGCGCGCTTCTTTTGCAGGAGAGACTGACAATAATATTTATAGCAGATTTAGCAATCCTAATTTCAAAGAATTAGTAGACAAACTATGCCTCATGGAAAATGCGGAGGCAGGCTATGTATTTGCTACTGGCATGGCCGCTGTCTTTTCAACCTTTGCAGCATTGACGAATACTGGAGACCACATCATCTCATGCAGATCAGTTTTTGGCTCTACTCATTCCGTGCTTACCAAAGTATTACCAAAATGGAATATTCAAACTACTTATGTAGACGTGGCCGATAGTTCAGGATGGGAAAAAGCTATTCAACCCAATTCTAAACTCTTTTATCTAGAAACCCCTACCAATCCGGGAGTAGATCTAGTTGACCTGAAAGCTGCAGTGGATTTCTGCAAAAAGCATCATTTGATCTTGATCGTTGATAACTGTTTCGCCACCCCTTATCTGCAAAAACCTATCGACTTCGGAGCTGACCTCGTCATTCACTCTGCTACAAAATTTATCGATGGCCAAGGTCGAGTAATGGGAGGAGCAACTGTTGGTCGCAAAGACCTGATCGAGGAGATCTTTGCATTCAGCCGGGCTACCGGACCCGCCATTTCTCCTTTTAACGCTTGGGTACTTTCTAAAAGTTTGGAAACCCTGGCTGTTAGAATGGATAGACATTGTGATAATGCTTTAAAACTCGCTGAATTTTTAAGTGCTCATGAAGCTGTCAATTGGGTGAAGTATCCTTTCTTAAAAAGTCACCCACAATACGAGTTGGCTAAAGCTCAGATGAAAGCTGGTGGCGGTATAGTTGCCTTTGGTATTAAAGGTGGACTTGAAAAAGGAAGAGCCTTTTTAGACCATTTAAAGATGTGCTCACTTACTGCCAATCTAGGAGACAGCCGAACAATAGCAACACACCCTTCTTCCACAACGCATGCTAAATTATCTGAAGAAGAAAGACAAAAAGTTGGGATCACTCCAGAACTGATTCGCATTTCAGTAGGTTTAGAACATATCGATGATATCATTTCCGACATTCAACAAGCCTTAGAGCAAGCATAAGATGAAGCAAATCCTCGCAGAGATCCTCACCATTGGTGATGAGATCCTTTATGGACAAATTACAGATACGAATTCCCAATGGATCAGCTCTGAATTAGATCAATTAGGGATCAAAGTAGTTCAAAAAACAACAGTTGGTGATACTGAGGATGTGATCCTAAAAGCATTTGCCGAAGCGGAAGCAAGGGCCGACATGGTATTGATCACGGGCGGACTCGGTCCAACCAATGATGATCTTACCATGCCTATGCTAGCCAAGCATTTCAATAGTGAAATTGTGATGGATAATGACGTACTGGAGCATGTCAGGAATTTCTTTGAAAGAAGAGGCAGAACATTTACCGAGTTAAACAGGCGTCAGGCACTAGTTCCTGAAGTGGCCCAAGTAATTCATAATGAACTAGGCACTGCACCTGGCACTTGGTATGAAAGAAATGGGAAGGTCTTCGTTTCGATGCCTGGAGTTCCTCATGAAATGAAGAATTTGATGAAGAAGCTGGTACTCCCAAAGCTCGCTGATTTTTTCAACACTCCGGTTATCTATCACAAACTCATCAAAACGGTGGGCATTGGCGAATCGTTCTTGGCCGCTAAGATCGAGGCATGGGAGAACAGCTTGCCTGAGCATATCTCCTTGGCCTACCTCCCAAGTGTCGGACAAGTAAAGCTGAGGCTAACAGCAGTAGGTGATGACAGGAAAACTCTCGAGAAGGAAGTAGATGCATTGATAGATGAGCTCAAGCCACTTGCAGGGAAGTACATTTATGGTTACAATAGCACCACATTGGAAGAAGCCATAGGTACCCTTTTAAAAGAGAAGGGGAAAACTATTGCACTTGCCGAGAGTTGTTCAGGTGGATACGTTCAGCATAAAATAACAACTATTGCAGGTTCTTCTGAGTACTTTCAAGGAGGCGTAGTTCCCTATCATAATGATCATAAGATCAATATAATTGGGGTCAATCCTGAAACCTTAGAAGCACATGGAGCCGTTAGTGAGGCCTGTGTTATAGAAATGGCTGAAGGGGTAAGAAAGCTTTTCAAAGCTGACTTTGGTGCTTCTTCAAGTGGAATAGCTGGACCAGGAGGTGGCTCTGAGGAGAAACCAGTGGGTACAGTTTGGATAGCTTTCGCGAATGGAGATGAAACCATTGCTAAAAAGCTGCAATTGACGCAGAACAGATTATTAAATATCGAACTAACACAAATTGCAGTATTAAATTTGGTGAGGAAAAGTTTAAGGGACTAATACTTTGATAATATTTGGCAAATGACTTACTTTTGTCGGTCAATGCAATCGATTTAATTCGAAAAAATTAAAAAAATGGCTGTAGTAGAAATGGTTATGCCAAAGATGGGAGAAAGTATCATGGAAGGTACTGTTCTGTCTTGGTTAAAAGAAGAAGGTGATACGATTGAAGCAGATGAGTCTGTTCTTGAAGTAGCCACTGATAAGGTTGATACTGAGGTTCCTGCCACCCATGGTGGTGTCTTAAAAGAGATTTTGGTCAAAGAAGGTGATGTGGTAGCCGTAGGCGCTCCCATTGCGAAGATCGAAACTGAGAAAGCCGTAGAAGAAGCACCAGTTCCGGCAGCGTCAGCACCTGCCAGCAATGGGCAAACTAAAAGCGAACCTGAGCCTGCAGTTGCAGAAACTTCAGCAAGCAATGGTACATCTCAAAGCAATGGTTCTGTAGCATCAGATAGGTTCTATTCTCCATTGGTGATGAATATTGCTCGCCAAGAGAAGATTCCAATGGCAGAACTTGAAACTGTTGCCGGAACGGGAAGGGAAGGCAGAGTTACTAAGAAAGACATTTTGGCCTATGTGAAGAACAGACCAGCAGGAGGTGTAACTACCACAGCTCCTCAACCACAGCCTGCTTCTGCTCCTACCACCGAAAGAGCGCCACAGCCAATGCCTGTTTCCGTTTCAGGTGAAGATGAGATCATCGAAATGGATAGAATGCGTAAGATGATCGCAGACCGAATGGTAGATTCTAAGCGAATCTCTCCGCACGTTACTTCTTTTGTAGAGGCCGATGTAACCGAGATCGTTTATTGGAGAAACCGTGTGAAGCAGCAATTCAAAGAAAGAGAAGGAGAACCGATCACCTTCACTCCTATCTTTATTGAGGCTATCGTAAAAGCGATGAAGGATTATCCGATGATGAACATCCAAGTAGATGGAACTAGGATCGTCAAGAAGAAAAACATTAATATCGGAATGGCAGTGGCTCTTCCTTCAGGCAACCTGATCGTTCCAGTGATCCACAATGCAGATCAGCTTAGCCTTGTTGGTTTGACGAAGAAAGTGAATCAATTGGCTAGAAAAGCCAGAGACAATAAATTGACTCCTGACGATCTTCAGGGTGGAACCTATACCGTTTCGAATGTTGGTTCATTCGGAAACGTAATGGGCACACCGATCTTGATGCAACCGCAAGTAGGGATCATGGCATTAGGAGCTGTACAGAAGAAACCTTCTGTGATAGAAACTCCTGCTG